>LNEA01000531.1 GCA_001464855.1 Rhizobiales bacterium Ga0077530 | reverse complement strand
GTCTTGTAGTCGACGACGCGGAAGCCATGCTCGGCCCGCAGCGCATCGAGTGTATCACGCACATCGTCGGCATCGACGAGCTTGACGCTCGCGGCCAACGCTTCGATCGCCGGCCGCCACATCGACCGCGCCTTCAGCGCCTCTCCCAGCGCCGCCAGAGCCGCAGCTCGCTGCGGATCAGTGCCAGCCCGCTCGAGCGCAATGAAAGCGGCACCCGACGCATTGACCGGAATGGAGTAGCGCTCCGCGGGACGGGCCGGATCGGGCGTCATGGCGATCAGTGCCTTCGCGAGCGCCGTCCACGCGACGACGTCCTTCGGGTCGGTGATGACCGCGATGGCAAGCTGGCGCGCCGCGATGCGGGCGTCGCCACCATCGGCGATGAGCTTCAGTCCCGCCTCGCGTTGGGTCCGCGCCGCTTGAGGCGTCACCGCCTTGAACACGCCCTTGAGGTAGCTCTCGTAGCGTTCTGCGTCCTTGGCGACGACGGGGTGCGAGAACAGCTTCTGCTGGGCGGCCGTCGGCAAACTGCCGAGCAGCAGCAGGCCGAGGAAGAGAGCGAGCGAGCGGGCGAAAGACATGGATGTGTCCTGAAGCGTGAGGAAATCGAGCGGGCCAAGCATCTGCCGAAAGCGGCGTCGAACCGAGTTCAGCGCTCGGTCGATGACCAATTGATGGCACGACCCGATTGCTGTCCACAGGGGGCCGGAAAGGGCGGACCACGGCGCGTCCCAATCAGGCAAAAAACGGCAAGAAAAGGCGAAAAACATTCCCTCTCCCCGCCCTTGCGGGGAGAGGGTTAGGGTGAGGGGCGGCGTCAATTCAAACATTAACGCAAGTTCCCGCGCCCCATCCCGATCTTCTCCCCGTAAGGGACGGGGAGAAGGGGGAAAAATTTAGCCGCCTCCAGCGCTCATGCTTGCGGCGCGACAGCCTGCATACTGCACGCTATCGTCAGAGCCTCAGTTCTTCTGGGTGTTGCAGCGGATAGACAAATTTCGGGGTCGACAATGACGGACCTGACAAACGATGAATTCGCGCTAATCGAGAAAGTGATCGATGCAATCATTGCAAGGGATTGGGACTTCCTGAGCCGGGTTGCAAAGGATGCCGTTTACAACGACCAATCGTTTCGAGAATGGGTCGACCTCGCCAACTTGGCGTCAGTTGACGTTCCTCTTGATCTCCGAGCGAAGACACTAGTCGCTGTCACGGGTGGCAGAGACGAGATGATCCATGTGCTCCTACGCAATGACCGTGTGTTTTTGACGTTTCTTAGAAAGCACAGAACGCACGACCTTCGCTTGCTCGCTCTCGCTCCTCTAGATGCGGTTGCAGGATCGATCGAGCAGGACAGCGCAGGCTCTTCGATCTCTACCAAACAAACAGGGCCCGGCCCGGAACCAACCGCAGCAGAAAAGGACGCTGCGCTCTTTCGCGAGACCTCCAGCTACATTACCGCCTACAAGATCAATTCCGCCCGGAACATTTCTGCGCAGCGGATTGGGCTCACCGATGGCGAGGCAGCAGTCGTTTTGGCCCATGAATTCATTTCGGAGGTCTTGAGCGGGAGCATCGCTCAGTATCTTTCGAGTGCCAGCGGCGACGATGCGGAATTGGCCCTGAACTTGTATCGTAAACTCGGCATCGATGGTGCAGCGCTCGCGCTGGAGCGGGCTAAGACAATCATATTTGGCGGGCACCCCATTCCCTCGGACGACACTGAACGGAATGATATCGTCAGCGCATGGGAACAAGCCAACGAAGCGGAGGTCGATCGCATCGTTCGGCAGATTGAAGGGGATATTGGCTGGGGGGAGAAAATTCAGGCTCAATTGGCCGCCTATATTCGACAGCATCCCGACCAGTTTCCCCAGTCCTCGCATTGAGATGGGCGAATCGCCTTTAGTGCCCATCGACTTGACATCCACCCGCCACGAGCAGATAACGCCCCCATCGCAATAGGCCCTGGCATCCAGAGCCACCGGCTTGCACATGCCACAGGTCCCCTCGGGGCCGTAACGGCGGGAGGCAGGCGCGGGCAACGTCCGTCAGCGAAGGTTCGCTCACGGGCGTATTGGCGTTTGGATATGAGGGTGCGGTCGGCGGGGTGTTCAGTCGGCGTAGCGATAGGAAATGTAGGACGATGCTGAAAGTCTGGGGCCGAAAGACATCGGTCAATGTTCAGAAGGTCATGTGGGCGGTGGGCGAGCTGGGGCTTGCGCACCAGCGGTTCGACTACGGCGGCGAGTTCGGCAAGACGGACACGCCCGAGTACATCCAGCTCAATCCCAACCGTCTCGTGCCGACAATCGACGACAACGGCTTCGTGCTGTGGGAATCGAGCGCGATCGTGCGCCATCTCGCGCAGCGCTACGGGCGCGGAACGCTGTCGCCCGCCGACGAGCAGACATTCGCCAAAGCCGACGCCTGGATGGATTGGGCCCTCTCAACGCTTTACGGCGACATCATCTCGACGTGCTTCATCCAACTCGTGCGCACGCCGGCATCCGATCGCAATACCGATGCGGTCGAAGCAGCCGCCAAACGGGCCGGCGAGAAGCTCGCGATCCTCAATCGACAGCTCACGGGTCGCAATTTCATTCTCGGCGATCAGATCACGATGGCGGACATCGCAGTCGGCGTCCTGATGTACCGCTACTTCAATCTCGCGATCCCGCGCCCGCCGCTCGCCAATGTCGAGGTATGGTACAAGCAGTTGACGCAGCGCCCGGCCTATGAGGCGCATGTGATGATCGACTTCAAACCGATGATGGTGGCCGGAGCCTAGAGCGCGGCGCGACATCGAACCGGGCGACCGCAGCGGCGCGCCGCCCCGTCAACGAGAGTTCAGAGGCCATGTTTCAATCGCTGTCCGATCGCCTGTCAGGCGTCCTCGACAAGCTCACCCGACGCGGTGCGCTGACCGAGAGCGACGTCAACGAGGCCATGCGCGAAGTGCGGCGCGCCCTGCTCGAAGCAGACGTCGCACTCGACGTCGTGCGCTCGTTCATTGATCGCGTGAAGGCGAAAGCCGTCGGCGCCAACGTCGTCAAGTCGGTGACGCCCGGCCAGATGGTCGTCAAGATCGTCCACGACGAGCTGGTCGAGATGCTTGGCAGTGACGCCCAGCCGATCAGTCTCGCGGCGACACCTCCGGTTGCGATCATGCTGGTCGGCCTGCAGGGCTCGGGCAAGACGACCACCTGCGCCAAGATCGGCAAGCGGCTCACCGACCGCGACCGCAAGAAGGTGCTGATGGCATCGCTCGATACGCGGCGACCGGCGGCGCAGGAGCAGCTCCGCGTGCTCGGCGAGCAGACCGGCGTCGCGACCCTGCCGGTTATCGCGGGCCAGACGCCGCGCCAGATCGCCCAGCGCTCGCTCGAAGCCGCCCGTCTCGGCGGCTATGACGTGGTGCTGCTCGATACCGCGGGCCGGACCCATATCGACGACGAGCTGATGCAGGAATCAGCCGACATCCGCGACATCGCGAAGCCGCACGAGACGCTGCTGGTCGCCGACAGCCTCACCGGTCAGGACGCGGTCAACCTCGCGCGCAACTTCAATGACCGCGTCGGCATTACCGGCATCGTGCTGACCCGTGTCGATGGCGATGGCCGCGGCGGCGCGGCGCTGTCGATGCGCGCGGTGACAGGCAAACCGATTAAACTGATTGGCGTCGGCGAACGCTGGGATGCGCTCGAGGATTTCCACCCGCAGCGGATCGCCGGCCGCATTCTTGGCATGGGCGACGTCGTCAGCCTCGTCGAGAAGGCGGCGCAGACCATCGACGCCGAGAAGGCGCAGGCGATCGCGCAGAAGATGCGCAAGGGCGAGTTCGACCTCGAGGATCTCGGCGAACAGCTCAAGCAGATGCAGCAAATGGGCGGCATGGGCGGCTTGATGGGGATGCTGCCCGGCGTCGCCAAGGTCAAGCAGCAGATGGCAGCCGGCGCCATGGACGACAAGGTGATCAAGCGCCAGGGCGCCATCATCTCGTCGATGACGCCGTACGAGCGCCGGCACCCGAAGGTGCTCGACGGCAAGCGCAAGCGACGCATCGCGGCAGGTTCGGGCACGCGGCCCGACGAGATCAATCGCCTCCTCAAGATGCACCGCCAGATGGCGGACATGATGAAGATGATGGGCAAGAACAAGGGCATGATGCAGCGCATGGCCGGCGCCTTCGGAATGGGTGGTGGCGCCGGTGGCCCGAGCGGTGCCGAGATCGAGCGTATGCAGGCCGAACTCGCCCGCCTCGATCCGAAAGCACTCGAACAATTGCCGAAGGAGGTACGCGAGCAGCTCGGCGCGGGTGGCGGCAAAGGTGCGGCGCCCTCGCTCCCCGGTCTGGGCAAGGCCATGCCGCGCCTGCCCGGTCTTCCGGGATTTGGTGGCGCGACACCGCGGCTGCCGGGCCTTCCGGGCTTCCCGGGCAAGAAGAAGTAGCGCGATGATCCCGACCCTCGAAACCGAGCGACTGCGGTTGCGCCCTTGGCGCGATGACGATCTCGACGCGTTCTCGGTCTTCACCGCCGATCGCAAGGCGACGGAGTTCGTCGGCGGCACGTTTTCGCGCGGCGATACCTGGCGGCGCATCGCGATGTTCCTCGGCCATTGGCAGCTCAGGGGCTTCGGCAACTGGGTCATCGAGGAGAAGGCGAGCGGCGCATTCGTAGGCTATAGCGGCTTGTGGAAGCCAGATGGCTGGCCGGAACCGGAAATCATGTGGGGCCTGCTCCCCACCCATCATGGTCACGGCTATGCGACCGAAGCCGCCGCCCGCGCGCGCGCCTACGCCTTCGAAGTGCTGCGCTGGCCGACGGCCGTCAGCTACATCGTGGCCGCAAATCTACCGTCCCGGCGTGTTGCTGAGCGCCTCGGCGCCAAGCACGACGGAACCACCGAGCTGAAGGGAACCGCTGTCGACGTCTGGCGGCACCCCTCACCCCAAACCTGAACCTGACGTTGGACACGCACTCGATATTCAAACCCGGAGAGAAGTCATGGCCGTAAAGATCCGACTGTCGCGCGGTGGCGCCAAGAAGCGCCCGTACTATTACATCGTCGTTGCCGAAGCGACCGCCCCGCGCGATGGCCGTTACATCGAGCAGATCGGCACCCACAATCCGATGCTGCCGAAGGACCACGCCGATCGCGTCAAGCTCGACCTCGACCGCGCCAAGCATTGGCTGTCCGTCGGCGCGCAGCCCACCGACCGAGTCGCCCGCTTCCTCGACAAGGCCGGCCTCCTGAAGCGCGAGGCGCGCAACAATCCGGAGAAGGCGAAGCCCGGCAAGAAGCGCCTGGAGCGTGAAGCGGCGGCAGCCGAAGCCGCGGCAAAGGCCGCCGAAGCCGCCAGCGCCGAGCCGTCGGCGTAAGGATGAGGCCGTGACCCGGGAGGGTGCGCATGGCTGACAGCGAGCGCATCCTGCTCGGCCGGATCGTCGCCGCTCATGGCATCCGCGGCGACGTGCTCGTGCGCACCTATACCGGCGCCGCCGATGCGATCGGCAGCTACGGCCCCCTCTCCGATGCGGACGGACGGCGCACGTTCAAGCTGCGCGTCCTCCGCGTAACGACGAAGGGCGTGGTGGCGCGCCTCGATGGCATCAGCGACCGCAATGGCGCCGAAGCCATAACCGGCACCGACCTCTACGTCGCGCGCGCGCAATTGCCCGCCGCCGAGGAGGGGTCGTTCTACCATGCCGATCTGATCGGGCTTGCGGCGGTCGCGCCCGACGGCACCGACATCGGGCGCGTCGTCAGCGTTCATAATTTTGGCGCCGGCGATCTGCTCGAAATCGCGCTCGGCGGATCTCGGCGGACGGAGCTGGTCCCGTTCACGGCGCAGTTCGTCCTCGAAGTCGATCTCGCGCGCCGGATCGCGGTGGTCGAGTTGCCGATCCCCGCTGACGATGAGGGTGAGACGCCGCCCACGACAGACTGACCCGCCGCAAGCGTCGTTCCAGCTTCACACGGTATCGTGACAACTTGTCATTCGAGTTTCGCGGGCCGCCGGTGATATCGACGGAACCGCGCGCTTAACTGAGCGTTAAGTCGGCGCATTTAGCGTATCTCCACCACAGCGAACTCCAGGACACTCACGCATGTTGGCCCGCGCCGACCAGATCGCCACTGCGGCGATGAATGATGATTCCCGCCTCATCCGGATCGAGCGGTCGCGCGCAAGCTGGACAACCGTGGTCGGCGTGGTGAGCGCACTGACGATGGGACTGTCCCTGTTCGGCGGCATGATCCTTGTCGCTTCGCAGGCCCTGAGCGAGCCCGAAACGTTGAACCTCGCGCTCGCGCGGCCGATGGCGACCCTTCAGATCGTGGCGGGCATGCTGCTGCTCGCGACGCTCCTTCTGGTGCCTGTGCGGCGCATGTTGGCCAGCGTCGGCCGCACAGGATTGATCGAGATCGACGGTCGATCCGTGCGCGTTCGTGAGAACGGCTTGCTTGCCGAGCGCGCGTTTACCGAGCCTCTTGCCGCCTACGAAGGTGTTGCGCATCGCATCCGCACCACGATCTCCGGCGTCCAGCACGAGATTATCCTCGTCCACTCCGACGCGCGCCGCGACGTCGTCATCCCACTCGATGCCACGCAGCGGAACATGACCCCGGCTGCGATGATGGCTCAACTCGGCCTTCCCGAGATCGCCGTCGCCGACGTTTCCCGCGCGCGCCGTATCGAACGCACGCACACACCGAGCCTGGATCTCGTCGCATCCGGTGTTCGGACCTGATGGCCGCACCGCGCTGGTTTGCCGCGTGCCCTTGATCGGGGTGTCGGCGGATGACGCGGCACGGTAAGGTCGCGGCATGGCAATCGAACTGGTCCGGCTTTCCGGCATTCATCTGACATTTGGGTCGACGTCGCTGCTTACCGGCGCCGATCTCAGCGTGCGCGCCGGCGACCGTATCGGTCTGGTCGGCCGCAATGGCTCGGGAAAATCGACGCTGCTCAAGATCGCGGCCGGTCTCCTCACGCCCGATCAAGGCGAGCGTTTCGTGCATCCCAGCGCTCGCGTCGCTTATCTCCCGCAGGAAGCCGATCTCAGCGGTTTCGCGACCGTATCAGCTTATGTCGAATCCGGCCTCTCCGACGACGAGGGCGCCTACCTTGCGGAATCTGCCCTCCAGATTCTCGGGCTCACCGGCCAAGAAGATCCTGCCAACCTCTCCGGTGGCGAAGGGCGCCGTGCCGCGATTGCGCGGGCAGTGGCGTCGAGTCCCGACGTGCTGCTCCTCGACGAGCCGACCAACCATCTCGACCTCCCCGCCATCGAATGGCTGGAAAAAGAACTCGCTGGGATGCGTGCCGCGATCGTGCTCATCAGCCACGACCGTCGCTTCCTCGAAACGCTGTCGCGTACGACGGTGTGGATCGACCGCGGTATTGCGCGTCGTCTCGACCGCGGGTTCAGCGCCTTTGAACCGTGGCGCGACGAGGTGCTCGAGCAGGAAGAAATCGAGCGCCACAAGCTCGACCGCAAGATTGCGCGCGAAGACAACTGGATGCATGGCGGCGTCACCGGCCGCCGCAAACGCAACGTCCGTCGCGTCGCCAATCTTCAGGCGTTGCGCGCCGAGCGGCGTTCGGCGATTGCCGCAGTCGGCAACGTCCGCCTCACCGCCTCTGAGGGCTCCACCTCCGGTAAACTCGTCATCGAATCCATCAATATTTCAAAATCCTTCGATGGTCGGCCGATCGTGCAGGATTTCTCGACCCGCATCGCGCGCGGCGACCGCGTCGGCGTCATCGGCCCCAACGGTGCAGGCAAGACCACGCTCCTCGCGATGCTCACCGGTGGCCTTGCCCCCGACTCCGGAAGCGTACGGCTCGGCACCAATCTCGAGATGGTGACGCTGGACCAGCGGCGCGAAGCACTGCGGCCGGACTGGACGCTCGCCGAGGCTCTCGCCGGCGGGCGTGGCGATCAAGTCATCGTCAATGGCGTCGCCCGCCATGTCGTCAGCTACATGAAGGATTTTCTGTTCGTTGCCGAGCAGGCGCGCACGCCGCTGCGCGTTCTCTCCGGCGGCGAGCGTGGCCGCCTGATGCTCGCGCGTGCGCTCGCCAAGCCGTCGAACCTGCTCGTCCTCGACGAACCGACCAATGACCTCGACCTCGAAACGCTCGACCTGCTCCAGGAAATGCTCGCCGACTACGCTGGCACCGTCCTGGTCGTCAGCCACGATCGTGATTTCCTGGATCGTATCGCAACCAGCGTCATCGTTGCCGAGGGCGACGGGGTATGGGCCGAATACGCGGGTGGATACACTGACATGCTGGCGCAGCGCGGTGCGGCCAATGAGGACGATAAAAGCCGCTCTCCCGCCAAATCCATGGCGCCCACCGCTCCTGCGCCCTCCCGCCAGCGCAAGCTCACCTACGCCCAGACCCAGGCGCTCACGACATTACCCAAGCAGATCGCGACCCTCGAAGTCGAGATCGCAACCCTCAGCCGCCGCCTCGCCGACGCGCAACTTTTCACGCGCGACCCCGTCGGCTTCCACACCGCCACCACCCGCATGACCGCCGCTCAATCCGAACTCGAAGCCGCCGAGAGTGCTTGGCTGGAGCTTGAAGTGCTCAAGGAAGAAATCGACGCCAGCCGATCAACGCGTTGATATTTTTCCGCCGACGCGTACGGCTTCGCCTACACGCGCGGCGAGGCTGTCACGCCGGTTGGCAATTCTACCTCGCGATCTTCGATCGCCACTGAGTAGCCGATGTGGTGAAAATTGGTGGCCACGTCGGCTCCCCCACACCCCTTACTTCACTCTCTGCCGTACCGTCTGCTCGATATAGACGATGATGGCTTCGCAGATCGCCGCTTCGGTGACGCGCTCGGCGATCGACAAGGCGGGCGCCACGGTGACGCCGACCACGAGAGGCCCCTGGCGCGTAGTCACCACATCAACGCCCGCGAGTTCGAGCACGAGAGCACGCGCGGCGCGTTCGGCATGTCCCCGCGTCGCAGCGACCGCTTCCGTATCGTCGATCCGCCATTCGGGCGTCGCGTCGATGTCGTCCTCGTCGTGCGCGCCGCGCGACATGGACGCGATGGCGCGACCGCCGACGATCGTGTGACGGACGAGCGTGCCAAGCGAGCGCGAGCTATAGCCATCGGCGAGAACGTGACGGTCAGCGGCATCGGGATCGGCGGCGGCGCTGCTGACCGCGGCGGCAGGCACGGGGATGCCCGCGCGCGCAAGGAGCTGGCGGGACGCGAGCGGGTCGGCGACGCGCAGCAGGGCATCGGCACCATTGAGCACGACGGCGCCGAGCGTCTCGAACTGCCGTGCGACCGCGGCGGAGAAGGTCGGCGTGCCGCGACCGGGCCGCACGATCAGCGCATCGCATGACTCGACGGTCGTGCCATCCATCAGGATCGCCGGCTCACTGGTGTCGATGAACAGCGACACCCGGTTGCGATCGACCATGACGAGTTCATGCCCGCGGCGCTCTGCAACACGCTGGATGCGCCGATTGGTAGCGTTGTCCGGCTTCTGGGTGAGCAACGCGATCCTCAGCGTGCGCCGATCCTCCGCCGGTCGCGTCGGCATGTCGTAACGGCGATAGCTGAGGCGCGGCTGGCGAAACGAGGTCGCAGGGTCGACGAGCATATCGTCCTGGATCGCCTGGCGACCGATCAGCATCCGGTAGCTCATGGTCTCGCGGTTGGCGAGCGTCAGCTCGACGGGCCATGTCCGGTCGCCTAGCTTGAGACTGGTGCGGATCACGTACCGCGTCTCGCTCTCGCCGTTCGAACTCGTGACCTCGCGATGATCGACCACCTCGGCGGTGCACAGCACCGTGACGTCGTTGCGACCGGGAATGGGGTGGACGCCGAAGCGCACCATCGGCCGGGTCGCCGAGCCAAAAGGCTCGATGAAGAACGCGTGGAGGGCGGACGTTTTGGCGCCAGTGTCGACCTTTGCCTTGATCGCCGGCAGGTCGAGATCGGGCAATCCGACCCATTCTTCCCAGCCGAGAACAAAGGGCTCTGCCACGTCCACGAATCCTCGAACAGTCGGTGCTGGCTTCTCAATGCGAGCAGGTAGCGCAGACCGGGCCTGAGCGCAACGCAGTGCAGAGTAGGCAAACCCAGTTCAAAGCGGATTGACCGAGCGAGCAGCCTTGCCTATCTGAGCGGTATGGCCAAACTTCCGATCGTCCTGCTCCCCGATCCCGTCCTGCGCCAGCCCTCCGCGGCCGTCGAGAACGTGGACGATGACGTACGTCGCCTGATCGACGACATGCTGGAAACCATGTATGCGGCCCCGGGCGTCGGCCTCGCTGCGGTGCAAGTCGGCGTCCCCCGCCGGGTGCTGGTGCTGGATGTCTCCGACAAGGATGATGAACAGTCACCGATCGTGATGATCAACCCGGAGATCGTATCGCTCAGTGGCGAACCGAGGGTCCACGAGGAAGGCTGCCTGTCGATCCCCGACGTGCGGATCGAAATCGAGCGGCCGGGATCGGCGACGGTCCGCTATCTGGACCGCCACGGCGCGCGTCAGGAACTCGTCGCCGACGGCCTGCTGGCGACGGCGCTACAGCATGAGATGGATCACCTCGACGGCAAATTGATCATCGACTTTCTGACCCGCCTGAAGCGTGACATGATCGTGCGCCGCTTCCGCAAGCAGGCCAAGGATGGCCCCACCGTTTGATTGGGCGGGGCACCCCGGGATCGGGGCGGCCGAGTATTTCCGCCACCACTGCTGAAGCCCGCGGTGGATCGTTTTTAGGAGCGCACCGACCATGCTGCGCATCGTATTCATGGGAACCCCGGATTTCGCGGTACCGACGCTGTCGGCGATTGTCGCCGCGGGCCATTCGATTGCAGCGGTGTATTCGCAGCCGCCGCGCCCCGCCGGGCGCGGGTTGCAGCAGCAGAAATCGCCCGTCCACCATTTTGCCGATGAGGCCGGCATTCCCGTGCTGACGCCGCGATCGTTGCGCGATGAGGCGGCACAAGCGCAGTTCAGTGCGCATTACGCCCACGTGGCGGTAGTCGTCGCCTATGGGCTGATCCTGCCGAAACCCGTGCTCGATGCCCCGCTTCACGGGTGCTTCAATCTCCACGGCTCGGCGCTGCCGCGATGGCGGGGTGCCGCGCCAATCCAGCGGGCCATCATGGCCGGCGATCGCGAGACGGCTGCCTCCATCATGCGGATGGACCAGGGTCTCGATACGGGACCGGTCTGTGCGTCCACACCGATCGCGATCTCACCTGACATGACGGCGGGTGATCTCCACGACCTCATGGCGGCACGCGGTGCAGCCTTGATGGTCGAGACGCTCGCGACACTCGAACGCGGCGCTCTCACCTGCTCACCGCAGCCGCGCCACGGCGTCACCTACGCGGGAAAGATTGATAAGGATGAGGCTCGCATCGACTGGCTGCGTCCGGCGACCGAGGTGCACAACAAGGTGCGCGGGCTGGCGCCTTGGCCGGGCGCCTACTTCGAGGTCACGCAAGGTGGCCGCACCGAGCGCATCAAGGTGCTGCGCGCCTCCTTGATGGAGGTTCTGGCAAAGGGCGTGGCGCCGAAACCCGGGCCGCCCGGCACGCTTCTCGATGGCGACGGCACCGTTGCCTGTGCAGATGGTGCTATCCGGCTGGTCGAGGTCCAGCGCGCTGGCCGGCGACCGATGAGCGCGGCTGAATTGTTGCGCGGCTTCGCACTGGCGCCGGGAACGAGTGTGCGCGGCGCATCACCCGGCAGCCATTAATCATCGTTGCCAAAAAGTTAAAGCGCGCGCCGTCTCGATCGCTAGTATCGAGCGAAAGATGCCCAATGTTGTCGGAGTTGTATCATCATGCGTAACTCCCCGATCGCTACCCCGCTTGCCAGCCTTTGTCTCTTCGTCGCAACCGTTTCCGGCGCGACCGCGGCCTCGCTCACGCGCATCGAGACCGGCCCGGTCTACGGTGCCGCGACCGTCACCGTGGAACACGGCGTGCAGGTTTACCGGCCGCTGCCGCCGCTCCGCCATATGATCCTCAATCCCGAGGGCCGCACGCCACTCAATCTCACGATCGAGGACCGCAACATCGTGGTGCGCCACTACTATTACGGCGTCGCATCCGAGGATACCGGTGGCAGCTCTGGCGGATACGTCGGTGGCTATGGCTTGGGCCTGCCGCGCGTGTATCACGGTGACCGCGGCCATCGTCGCCACGTTCGCGGTTCGCGCCGAGGCGGCTATATGGTCCATGTGCCAAGAGCCCCGCGTGCGCGCGGTCATCGATAGAGCCTCGTCGACTGCAGCACGCCCATGATCCGGCATGCGCCGTGGCGCTTCTCAATAGGCTGAAGCGCGCGCTGGTCGGCTGGACAACTGCGGTCAGACCGCTATCCCTCCCGGGTTTCCCACCGGCGATCACCCCGCCCGCGTGCCGAGTCCCCCCACCGCCTTGCTATCGCCGCGAGGATAAGGGTATCCGAACTCCAGGGGGCGCACATTGTTCGGAATGAATTTCAGGGCGAGGTCGATGACCAAACTGACGCCGTCAGAGCGTCTGCACCTGTTGCGCCTCGCCGCCGCGCGCACTCGACGGCGCGCGATGAGCCGGGCGATGCGGACCCCGGTGCTCAGATGGCTTGCCGGTCCCGCCGTCGCCGACGAGTTGCTTATCGTCCCGCAGGATTTGCGCACCCCCGATCCGAGCCTGTTCGAGGAGTTGGCTGCCGGGCAACTCGGTCTCGGCGGCGCCATTGTCGACCTCAACGGGCACTCTCCGTTTGCGCTGGTGCCGCCGTCTGCGGCGTGGGCGCGCGAACTCAACGGCTTTGGCTGGCTGCGTGATCTGCGCGCGGCAAACAGCGATGCAGCCCATGGCATGGCCCGCCAACTCGTCGCCGATTGGCTCACCCGCAGCGCTTCGACATTTGCGCGTACCGATGAGCACGCCGTCATCGCGCGCCGCGTTATGTCCTGGATTGCCCACGCCGGCCTCATCCTCGAAGGCGCGTCGCCACGAGCCTACGAGGTAACGACCGACAGCCTCGGGCTGCAGATCCAGCATCTCGCCACGTCCTGGCATGACGCGCCGTCTGGCTACGACCGGCTGCTGTCGCTCACCGCGCT
>LNEA01000530.1 GCA_001464855.1 Rhizobiales bacterium Ga0077530 | reverse complement strand
CACGGCGTCGAAGTGAGCCCCGAAAACATCGTCATCATGCCGGGCGGCAAGCCCACGATGTTTTTCGCCGTTCTGATGTTCGGCCAACCGGGCGCCGAGATCATGTACCCGGATCCCGGCTTCCCGATCTACCGCTCCATGATCCAATATTCCGGCGCCAAGGCGGTGCCGATCGCGCTCAAGGAAGAGAACGGTTTCGCCTTCAGTGCCGATGAAGTGCTGGCGCAGATCACGCCCAAAACGTCGCTGATCATTCTCAACAGCCCCGGCAATCCGACCGGCGGCGCGGTGCCGAAGGAGGAGGTGGCGAAGCTCGTTGCCGGCCTCGCGAAGCATCCGCACGTCGCGATCATGTCGGACGAGATCTACGGCCAGATGTTGTACGAGGGACGCGAATTCGAGAGCTTCCTCCGCTATCCCGAGATCCGCGATCGCCTCATCATTCTCGACGGCTGGTCGAAGACCTACGCGATGACCGGTTGGCGGCTCGGCTTCTCGGTGTGGCCGAAATCGATCGTCGATACGGTCGTGCGGCTGTGCGTAAACAATCATTCTTGCGTCAACGCGCCGACGCAATTCGCCGGTATCGCAGCGCTCGAAGGCCCGCAGGACGACGTGGTCCGCATGGTCAAGGCATTCGACGAGCGCCGCCGCGCGATCGTGCCGATGCTGAACCAGCTGCCGGGCTTTACGTGCGTCGATCCGGGAGGTGCGTTCTACGCCTTCCCGAACATCACGGGGACCGGCATGAGCGCGCGCGAGTTGCAGAACAGGATGCTGGAGGAAGCGGGCGTCGCGACTGTCGCCGGCACCAGCTTCGGCATCCACGGCGAAGGCTACATCCGGTTTTCGTATGCCAACTCGATCGAGAACATCCGCAAAGCCATCGAGCGTGTCGGCACGCTGCTGATGGAAAAGCGGTAGCGAGGGGAAGTTGAGCGGAGTGATCGCGTGACTGAGAATCCCGAAATCTACTACGCGCGCCGCGTCCGTGAGGAAACGGAGTGCGGCGAGCCCGAGCTGGCGATGCTCGGCTCGCTCGTCGGCCGCGGTGGTCTCGCGGTCGATATTGGCGCCAATGAGGGGATTTATTCCTTCGCGCTGAGCGAGCTTGGCGCGTCCGTCCATGCCTTCGAGGCCAACCCGGATTTCGCATCGTTTGCCGCACGATCGCTAGGGCCTCGCGCGACGGTCCATGAGGTGGCACTGTCGAATGTCGCGGGCCGGGCGTCGTTCTATGTGCCGCTCGCCGACGATGGCAGCGACCTCCATTTTGCCGGCAACTTGAAGAATACGCACACGGGGCACGAGAAACTCAAGGTGCTGGACGTCGAGGTGCGCACGCTCGATTCGTTCGAGCTCAAGGGCGTGCAGTTCATCAAGGCCGATGTCGAAGGCAGCGAGCTTGAGGTGCTCGAGGGTGCCCGCGAAACGATCGCGCGAGACCATCCGGGGCTGCTGCTGGAGCTGCTGTCGGGCTGCTACCAGGATCCGCTCGCGGCAACGCGCGAGGTCTGCAAAAAGTACGGCTACAGCGCGTTCATCGTCGACAAAGGCAAGCGGCTCGACGCCATCACGACGATCGCCGGGCTCAAGTCCAACACGACCTGGGGCACGCCCATCGCAACGCGGAACGTGCTCTTTCTCTGATCACTCGAACAGGCAGAGCTGGCCCTCGGGCTCCTTGAACGAGCCGCGCGGTATCCGGCGATAGCCGAAGCTGACGCGGTCGGTCAGGCCGGGATGGCGATCGCGGAACGCCGCCTCCGCCCGGGTGCGGCTGCCGGGAAAACGCTCGCCCCACCAGATTGCATAGAGCTGGCGCGGATCGCAGCCATAGCGCGCGATCAGGTCCTTGCGCCGCACGCGGAGCCACCGTGCGATCCAGATCTCAATCGCGTCTGCTTCGGACAGCGCGCGCGTCGTCGCGGCGCGTAAGGGCGTGTTCGGCGTTTCGGCGATAGCGAAGGAGGCGTCGATCATGGGAGGTCACACAACTCGAAGCAGATACGCGGCATGGTGAGATGATGGCAGAACATTGCGGCAACGACTAGGCGTTGCGTGTGGTCGTTCGCCGGTCGTCGACCGTGGAACACATTGCGCCGGCGCCGCAGGAGTGGCACACGGACCATCCGCCGCGCCCTCCTGGCGATGGCTGCTGGCGATCCGCCGGCCGGAGATTTCATCGTGACCTCGAACCCTCCCGCACGGGCGGCCGCAATCCTGATCGTCATGCTGTCGGCGACGACAATCCTGTCGCAGTTTTTTCGGTCGACGCTGACCGTCATCGCGCCGGAGCTCATCGTCGAGCTGAAACTGACGTCGGAAGCGCTCGGGCTTGCCAACGCGATCTTCTTCTTCGCGCTGCTGGCGGCGCAGGTGCCGGTCGGCATCCTGTTCGATCGCATCGGCGTGCGCTGGACGGTCGGCATTCTTGCCGGCCTCGGCGTAGCGGGAGCGGTGTGGCACGCCATGGTCCGCGACGGCAGCGAACTGATCGCGGCGCGCTTCCTGCTCGGGTTGGGTTTTGGCGGCAGTTTCATGTCGGTCATCGTGCTGTGCTCGCGCTGGTATCCGCGCGCCCGTTGGGCGACCGCGATGAGCTGGGTTTTCGGTCTCAGCATGATCGGGGTCGTGTTGGCGGGGACGCCGCTCGCGGTTGCGTCGCAGTTGGTCGGCTGGCGGACGACGTTCGTCGTCATGTCGGGCGTTGCGGCTGTAGTTGGGCTGCTGTTCGTGTGCCTGGTGCGCGACGATCCGCCGGGCACGATTCCATCGGTACGGCCGCCGGAAACGCTATGGGCCGCGTTCACAGGATTCGCAGCGATCGTGCGGCTGCCCGGTCTGCTGCGGGTGCTGGGGCTGCAGACGGTCGCTTATGCGGTCATGGCGACGATCATGGGCCTTTGGGCCGGGCCGTATCTCCACGACGTGCATGGCCTCGATGCGGTGGCGCGCGGCAATGTGCTGATCGCGATGGCCTTGGCGCAGACGGCGGGCGTGCTGATGTTCGGCCCGCTCGATCGCATTTTCGATACGCGCAAGTGGGTCGCGATCTGCGGTGCCACGGCGACGATGCTGGTGCTGTTGGCGCTGGCCGCGCATCCGCACCCTCCGACGGCACTCGCGATCGTGCTGCTTGTCGTGCTCTGCATGACCTCGTCGTATGGTGTCGCTGTGGTGACGCACGCGCGCACGTTCTATCCGGATCATCTGGTCGGGCGTGGTGCCACGACGGCCAACATGGCGCAGCTCTTCGGATGCGCCATGGTTCCGGTGGTGACCGGCTTCATTCCGAGCTATTTTCCGAAGACGGTGGCCGGATATTCTCCGGTCGCCTACCAATGGATCTTTGCTACGATTGCCGCATCGCTGGCTGCCGGCCTGCTGATTTATACGACGGCACGCGACGTCAAGCCGAGCAGTCAGCTCGGGCCGGAGCCATTTAATCCAACCAGCCGCAAGAGCGGGAATATGGATACTTAGGAGGACGCCATGCGGACGCGGATGACGGAAGCCCTCACATTGCCGAAGGACGGCACGGCAGGCGCGTTGGCCGGTCGTGTCTGGCGGCCCGACGTCGAGGGGCCGTCCGTTGTCGCCGTGCGCGCCGACGGTGTCTTCGACATCTCGCATCATGCTGCGACGATGCGCGATCTCGCGGAGCATCGTGACGCCGTGGGCATTGTGCGCGATGGCGGCGGCGAACGGGTTGGGTCACTCGGCGAGATCCTCGCGTGGCTGCTGCCGCCCATCGACCTCCAAGCGGTCAAGGCGGCTGGTGTGACGTTCGCGCGCTCGATGGTCGAGCGTGTGATCGAGGAACAGGCCAAGGGTGCACCGGAAAAAGCCGAGGCGATCCGCCGGCAGGTCCAGGCTCAGCTTGGCGGCGATCTGCGATCCTTGAAGCCAGGCTCCAAGCAGGCGCTGGCGCTCAAGCAGACGCTGATCGCGGCGGGTGCATGGTCGCAGTACCTCGAAGTCGGCATCGGCGAGGACGCGGAAATATTCACCAAGGCGCAGCCGCTTTCGGCGGTCGGCCATGGCATGACGGCGGGCCTTCATCCGCGCTCGACGTGGAACAATCCCGAGCCCGAGGTGGCGCTCCTGGTCAATTCCAAGGGCACGATCGTCGGCGCAACGCTTGGCAACGACGTGAACCTGCGCGACTTCGAGGGGCGGTCGGCGCTGCTGCTTTCGAAGGCCAAGGACAACAACGCATCCGCGTCGGTCGGACCGTTCATTCGTTTTTTCGACAAGGATTTCACGCTCGATACGGTCCGCGCGCTCGATGTGCTGCTGACTGTCGACGGGCCCGAAGGCTTTCGCCTCACCGGCAAGTCGTCGATGAAGGAGATCGCGCGCGATCCGGCGGACCTGGTTGGCGAACTGATCGGGCCGACGCACCACTACCCGGATGGCGCCATCCTCTATCTCGGCACGATGTTCGCGCCGAGCGAGGATCGCGGCGAGAAGGGTATGGGTTTCACGCACAAGGTCGGGGACATCGTCATGATCCACGCCGACGCTCTCGGCGCACTCGTCAACGTCATGGAGACAGCCGATAAGGCGCCGCCATGGACCTTCGGTGTCGCCGATCTCATGCGCAATCTCGCGCGCCGCAACCTGCTCTGAGGGAATCCAGAATGCTCTTCATGGTCATCTCGACGCCGCGACCAGAGAAACCATCCTCGATGGTGCCGAGCCGGAAGTCGTACTGGGAGTGGCTGGCGCCGCTCGAAGGCAACGGCACGTGCAAGGGTGCGTGGGCGCGGACGGGGCGCGGTGCGGTGATCCTGTTCGACGTCAAGGACAACGAGATGCTGCACCGCCTCATGAATGAGTGGGCGGAAATCATTCCGGCGACATTCGAGGTCTTGCCGCTGATCGACACCGGGGCGGCGAAGGCATTTCTCGGAAAGTCCGGCGGATAACAAATAGGGGCCCGCACTCTCATGCGGGCCGCTAATCCTTTTCGGTCAGTACGCGATCAGCCGTAGATCTCTGGGTTGATCGCGTTTTCCTTGCGCGGCGCGCCGTCGAACACGGCGAAGACGTTCTTCACCGCCTCGACCGACATGCGATCCATCGCTTCGATCGTGACTCCGGCGATGTGCGGCGACGCGATCAGGTTCGGCAGCTTGAACAGCGGGTTCGCCGGATCCGGCGGCTCGCGGTCGAAGACGTCGAGGGCGGCGGCCGGCAGCGTGCCATCCGTCAGCGCCGTGTGCAGCGCCGCCTCATCGATGATGCCGCCACGCGCCGTCGAAACGAGATAGGCGGTCGGCTTCATCGCCTTGATCTGCTTGGCGCCGAACATGCCGACCGACTCCGGCGTCTTCGGGCAGTGGATCGTCACGAAATCAGCGCGCGGCAGCGCCGCGTCGAGATTGGAGACCGGCTCGCAGCCAGCCGCCTTGATCTTCTCGGCCGGCACGTATGGATCATAAACGAGGACGTTCATCTCCATCGCCTGGCAGCGCTTGGCCGTCCGCGTGCCGATGCGTCCGAAACCGATGATGAGGACGGTCTTCTCGAACAGGTCGGTGGTGATCATCTCGGGGCGCATGCGCTCGGCCCAGCGGCCTTCCTTGACCAGCGCCGTCAGCTCGGGGCCTTTGCGCGCGAGCGTCAGCATGAAGCTGACCGCGTGTTCGGCGACGGACGGCGAGTTCGCGGTGCCGGCGATCATCACTGGGACCTTCGCCGCAGTCATTGCCGGGATGTCGATGGCGTCGTAGCCGACGCCGACGCGGGCGACGACTTCCATGCCGCCGGCGGCATCCAGCTCCGCCTTCCGAAAGCGCGTACCGCCGAGGATGGTCCCGTGGACGGGCCCGTGCTTTTTCAGGATCGCGCGGTACTCTTCATCCTGGGACATGTTGGGAAATGGGATACCCTCGACGTCGCCGCGGGTCGCGAGCAGGGCCACGCCCGCCTTGCCCATCGAATCCGTGAACAGCACTTTCTTCTTGTTCGTCGCCATGCGTTTTCTCCGTTGAACCCCCGCCGGACCAACGATCCGGCATACTCATCTGGTCCGGACTGACGGTCCGGCACATTCAATCGACGTAGCGGACCTTATCCGACACGAGCAGATCCTCGATGCCGCCTAGGTTGGTGAAGCCGTTCTTGATCTTTTGCTGCGTCGCGCTCTCGGCGGCGAGCACTTCCTCGATGAGCGGCAGGAGCGTTAGCAAATTCTTGCGCGGCAGCACCACGACGCCGTCGGCATCGCCGATCACGATATCGCCCGCTTCCACGGCGGTTCCGCCAATGATGATGGGCAGGCCGACTTTGCCGGGGCCGCTTCTGACGCAAGAATTTGGCGTGATGCCGCGCGCAAACACCGGGAGACCGATCGGCGCGATTCCGGCGAGGTCGCGCGCCATGCCGTCGATGACGATGGCGGCGACGCCCTTGGCCTTAGCCATGAGCACCACGTTGTCTCCGACGACGGCGGATTGGGTAAAGCCTTCGGACGCGGCCATGATGACGTCGCCCGGCTGAGCGAGCGAGACCGCGGCGAGGATCGCGAGGTTGTCATTGGGCCCTGTCTCACACGGAAGCGCGGAGCCGACGAACATGGCGTTGCCGATGTCGAGCGCCTTGATGGCCGA
>LNEA01000529.1 GCA_001464855.1 Rhizobiales bacterium Ga0077530 | reverse complement strand
GGAGGGTTCTTGAGCATGGGTGTCTGCGATCCTGGGCGTGATGGTTGACGATTATGGCGTGACGCTATCGGCTGGATCAGGCAATTGGCTTTCGTCGCGGCTCGACGATCTCGAACATGCGCTCGAAGGTGTCAAGCAGCGCCACAAACGAGAAAAGCTTGGTTGGATCGCCGTCGATGCGGATGGCGCCCGTAGCCGCCGCCGCGTCGAATGTCGATCGTTCCGCGATGATGTCGTTGAGTACGGTGCGGGTCATGGTGACGGTGGTGTCCGGCGCCGAAGCAAGACGGCGCGACGAGGTCGAGAGCGCTGAATTCGCGAGCGTCAGGCAGAATTGCTCGCCGGTGTCGGTGAAAAGCCAGTTCATTACGATCCGTAAGCCCTCGGCCTTGGGTGCGTTCACGCGCACGGCGAGATAGTCGAGGAGCTGGTTGGTCGGCAGCGCGCCGAGGATGTGTGGACCGATCGTCGAGCGCGCCGGCGTATTCGGCATGCCATGACGCAACTCGTGAGCGCCGAACAGGTAGGCGTTTCGCCATGTCGAGCTCTCGGCCAGATAGCCGAGCTGTTCGAACGTATCGGCAAGCAGGGCGCGTGCCGCCGCGTTGTCCGGTTCGGCGAACACGAGCTGTGAGAGCACTTGCGCCACGAAGCGATATTCGCCGTTCGCGAAATCGGTGCGCGCGCGCCCGATGATCGCCTCGGCGCCACCCATGTATTCGACCATCTTGCGGCCGCTCTCGACCGGCGGGAGTGGATCGAGATTGGCCGGGTTTCCGTCGTACCAGCCGAGATAGTGCTGATAGATCGCCTTGGCGTTATGGC
>LNEA01000528.1 GCA_001464855.1 Rhizobiales bacterium Ga0077530 | reverse complement strand
AGCGCGTCGCCGTCCGGTGCCAGGGCGTCATCAGTGACCATTTCGGCCACGACAGTTTTGGCCTTGAGCACCGCAGATCCCCAGATCGTCGCAAACGCAGCATCGGCTGCGTCCCTTCCCACACCAATGCGCACGAGGCCTGCGGTTGGCGCGAGGCGGGTGGGATCGAAAAGATACCAGCGCCCCGATAGATACGCCTCGAAGAAGCCGTGGAAATCAGGCGGCTCGAGCTCGCACGCGTATCCGGAGACGTATCGTGCAGGCACCCCGAGGGCGCGGCAGAACGAGATGCCGAGGTGGGCGAAGTCGCGGCAAACGCCCATGCGCTGCAGGAGCACGTCGCACGCCGTGCTCAACGACGTCGTGGTTCCAGATCTGTATTCGATGTTCTTGTGAATCCAGTCGCAGATGGAATTCACGCGCTCGAAATTCCGCTCCATGGCACCGAATTCTGCCAGAGCAAAATTGGCGAGGCGATCCGACTCGCAATAGCGGCTGGGGTTCAGATACGACAGCACGTTCGGCGGGAGCAAACTGTAGTCAGTCTCCTCGATCACAGGAGGATCTTCGGTATGGTGCTCGAGTTCGACGCTCGCGCCGTATCGAATGATTGTCTCCCCCGGCTCCAGCAACAACCGGACGAACCTGTTGCGCTCCTCCCCGACGGGCAACGGCGTTTCAGCGACCACTGGAGTGACGGTGAACCGTTCATGCAATACGCGCTGGTGTGGCGTCGATGCGACGGCCACGTTCACAAGCAGCGTCGTAGGGGTCTCGACCTGATAATGCAGTGTCGAGCGCACGCTTATAATCGTCATTTTGGTTCCAACGATCTAACGAATTCTCAGTGCCGGACATTCAATCGGCGTGTCGGGCGCCATCCCAGCGCGCCTCCGCTCCCCGATGGGAGACGGAGGTTGACGCCATCACCTCACAGCTTCTTATTGATGCTGTCAGCAACGTTTTCGGCGGCATCCTTGATCGCGGATTTCGCCTCGCCGACCTTCTGCTGAGCCTGTCCCTTGACCTGCTGGATCTTGCCTTCCGCCTGCATCTGCTCGTTGCCGATGACTTTGCCAACGCCTTCCTTGATCTTGCCGCCAACCTGATTGGCTGCGCCGGTAACCTTGTCCTTCGTACTTCCCATGTTCCGCTCCATTGGTAGCGCTGCAGTCATGCAGCCAGCCGTCATCAAACACCCAGCGAGGTCGGAAGTTCCTCAATCAGACTTTTTGTTTTCGAGGACGGCGTAGGCTTTCCGGATCGATGGAGCGTCCACGCAGCACGCCTTTTGCACGGCGGCCACTGGCGCCGTGCTCGCCCCACGGGTCTACTGCGCGATCGCGCCGCGCTCCTGCACCGCCATGAGCGTACCCGTCATCGTGGCGATGAGCTTCTCCGCGGTGCCGTCATGGGCGAACGCGCGGGCGTCGCATATCGTGAGCGTCCGCCCCGGCTTGATGACGACGGCATGGAAGCGGAACCGCTGGCCGGCCGCAGGGGCGAGCAAATTGGTCTTGAACTCCACCGTCAGCACCGCGACGTCCGGCGGCATGAGCGAGAACGCAGCATAGCCGCAGGCACTGTCGAGGGCGGTCGAGAGGATACCCGCATGAAGAAAGCCGTGCTGCTGCGTCAGGGCGATGTCGTACGCCATCGACAGCTCGATCTCGCCAGGCCGTAGCGCCGCGATCGTGAGCCCGAGCGTCGCCATGACCCTCTGACGGTCAAAGCTCGATCGGACCCGCGCATCGTAGTTGGGATCCTTCGGCGCGAACGTTTGGGTTGTCACGGCGTCGGCTCACGCTCCCCGCTGCCCTTCGCCCAGCGCGAACCCGGCCGCGCCCTCGCCGGCAATCTTGCCGAACACCGCGCCCGAGGTCAGCCCCGTACCGCCGGGGTAATTATGATAGAACAGCCCGCCGACCAGTTCGCCCGCCGCGTAGAGGCCCCGGATCGGCGCACCGACAGTATCTTCGACCTCGCAACCGTTCGAGATCTTCAGGCCGCCAAACGTGAACGTCAGCCCGCAGGTCACCTGGTAGGCCTCGTAGGGCGGCTCATCGAGCACGTTGGCCCAATTCGATTTCGCGACCTTCAGGCTCTTCGTGCCGCGTCCGTCCTTGACCGCCGGATTGAACGGCACATCGGTCATGACGGCCGCATTGTACGCCTTCAGCTCAGCGAGGCACTTCTCGGCATCGACGCCCTCGAGCTTCTTGACGAGTTCCTCCAGCGTATCCGCCGAGACCTTGGTCACGCGACGGATGCGATACTCGTCGCGCAGCAGGCTCAGCACCTTCTTGTCGAAGATCTGCCACGCCATCATGTCCGGCTGGTCTTTGATGACGTGGCCGTAGCGCGCGTAGGTGTAGTTGCGGAAGTCGAAGCCCTCGTCGACGAAGCGCTCGCCGCGCGCATTGACCATGATGCCGAGCGGATAGCTGTGCTTCTGGAAATTGTCGCCGACTGAGAGATCGCCGAACGGGGGCGCGTTGTAGTCCCAGCCGACCGCGTGCCCGCTTGACCAGTGGCCCCAGGGCATGGCGCCGATGTCGAGCGCCATGTTGATGCCGCCGCCCGTATTGTAGCGGGTGCCGCGCACCTTCGCGAGCTCCCAACCCGGTCCGAGATAGCGCGCCCGCATCTCGGCATTCGATTCAAAACCGCCGCACGCGAGCACCACCGCACCCGCGCGCAAATCGCTGGTGCGGCCCTTGTGGCGCACCTTTACGCCGGTCACGCGGCCCTCGTCGTCGGTCAGCAGCGACACGCCCGCCGTCTCGTAGCGGATGTCGATGCCTTTCTTGGCGCAGATCTCGTGCTCCATGTCGACGAGGCCCGGCCCACCGCCCCAGATCTCGATGCACAGGCCGCCCCAGAACTTGAACTTCCCGTCAACCTTGAACGCCTGGCGCCCTTGCGACGTCTGGAACTTCACACCCTGCTGGCGCAGCCATTGCCAGGTCGGCAGGCTGTTGTTGACGAGTATGTCGCACAGCTCCGGATCGGTGCGGTAGCGAGTCATCCGATACATGTCGTCGAAATACTGTTCGGCCGTGTAGGTCCCGAAATCCATATTCGCCAGTTCGGCCTCAGAAAGGTCGACAAGCGACGTCACGTCCTCGACGCCGTTGTAGACGAGGCGCGTTGCCCCGGCGGTGTACGTCGAGTTGCCGCCGCGCTCCTCGATGGTTGCGGCTTCGAGCATGATGACGCGCGCGCCCGCGCCCCGCGCGGCCAGCGCCGCCGACGCCGCCGCATTGCCGGCACCAACCACGATCACATCTGCATCAAGCGTCTCTTTGGACATTCCAGTCTGCTCCCCATTGGGCGCGCACAGGGCGCCCGTCAGCCATCATCGACGTCGCCGCGAGATCGACGACACCTAGTCATTCACCAGCGTTTGCTGACTACTTCTTCCGTGCGGCGTCTGCCAACTGCTGGCGGGCGCGCATCTGGCCGATGTAGCCGCGATTGTGCGAAGGGCTGATCACGACCTCGTTGATGCACACGTGCGCGGGTTGCTGCGCCAGGTATACGATGAGGTTGCCGAGATCCTCCGGCTGTAGCATCCGCGCCAACGCCTCCGGCGGTTCCGGCGGATCGCGCTGCATCATGATCGGCGTGGCCACCTCGCCGGGGCACACGACGCTCGAACGAACACCATGCTGGCATTCCTCGAGGTTGATCGAATGGCTCATCGCGACGACCGCGTGCTTCGAGGCGATGTACAGTGGTCCCGGCACCGGCCCGACGTAGCGACCCGCCCACGACGCCGTGTGGATCATCAGGCCGTCCTTCTGCGCCCGCATCATCGGCAGCACGGCGCGCGCAACGTACGCGGCGCTCGAAAGATTGCCCGCGATCAGCGTGTCGATGCCCTCCGCCGAAATACGCTGCCAACTCCGATCGGGAATGTTGACGCCGGCGTTATTGACGAGAATGTCGAGCCGCTTGTGCTTAGCCTCGATCGCGGCGACCGCCTTCTCGACGGCTGAGGACTTCGAGAGATCGACCGGCAGCGTCTCGGCCGAACCGCCGGCCTCCTTGATGCGCTTCGCCACCGTCTCCAGTGGCTCGGCGCGGCGCCCGCTCAGGATAACGTGCGCGCCCTCGGCGGCGAGGCCCACGGCACCCGCTTCACCGATCCCCGTGCCGGCTCCCGTCACCCAGGCGATCTTCCCCTTCAATCGTTGCACGGCGTGTTCCTTTCCCTGACCCTTACTTTCTTGAGATTGCGCAGAAGCTAGTGCAATCGTCCGGACATGTCACCGCTATCGCTATGCGCTTCGGCGTGGGGCTGATGCGCCACATTGGCATTTACCTTCGATGCAATCAGGGGCCAGCGCGGGTACCGCCACCGGACCGTGGCTCTTATAGTGCGGGGACGCACCGATCCGCGCGCGCCGCGGCTCGTCGATCCGAGAGGTCCCACACTTCCGCCATGACCGAGGACCTCTCCCCGCTGGAAATGATCCGTGCGAATGCAGACCTTGTTCTGAGGGAGGCGCGCGAAAATCTCGACCAGGATGTCGGCTACGACGAGGCCGGCGTACGCTGGCTCGACGGATACATCCAGCGCCGGCATGACAGCGGCGCCGTCGGCGACGACCCATCAGGGCTCACCAATACGCTCGGTTCGTTCCTCGGCGAGTGCATTGCACAATCCTACAACGGCCGCTGGCAGGAGACGGAGCACGGCTGGGCGGTGATCGTCGATGGCGACCTCGCGGTGTTTCCGTTCAACAAGGTCCACAAGCACCTCGTCGACGGCGCGGCCGACTCGGTACTGAGCCTCTACACCGGCGTGCCCGCCCTGATCGCGCATACCTCCGCCGGCAGTGATAAGCCTGACGCCGCCCCCACCGAGCCGCCGAAATCGATCGTCGGCAAGCTCTCCAGCTTCTTCCGCCGCCGCTGAATTCGAGGCCGAAGGCTTCACGCCTGCAATCCTCCCTATCATTGCGAGCGAATCAGATCTCGCTGAGCAGCGAAGGGCCCGGGATGAGCGGCACGTTCAATTTTGTGGGAATGAAGCTCGAGGGAGATCCCGCGGCACCCGCTTCGCTGAAGGATATGCTGGAGCTGTTCGAGCTCCTGAGGCCGAAGCCGTCGTCACATCCACTCATGCGCATCGGAGAGAATTGCGACGGCTCCTACCTGGTGCCAGAGGATCTGGCCGACATCACCGCCTGCTTCTCGCCGGGCGTGAACAACTTCAAGCACTTCGAGGACACGCTGGTCGATACCTACGGCATCGACTGCCACATGTGCGATTTTTCCAGCGACGTGCAGGCCTTCCGAACGCCCCTGAAGGAAGGCAAGCAGACCTTCCAGAAAAAGTGGCTCGATATCAAAACGGAAGGGGACAATATAAGCTTCGACGATTGGATAAATGAATACGCGCCCAGCGGCGATCTGCTCTTGCAGATGGATATCGAGGGCGCCGAATACAGGAACCTATTGTCCGTCTCGGAGGCCGCGCTCTCGCGCTTCAGAGTGATCATTCTGGAGGTTCACGGCCTCGAGTACATGAAAAGCGCGCTCGTTCTGCGCAGCGTGCTCGCGCCGACGTTCAAGCGACTGGCCAGTCTCTTCTCGATCGCCCATGCTCACCCGAACAACTGCTGCGGCGATTTCGAGATCCCCGACACCGGCATTCGCATCCCGAACGTGCTCGAGCTGACGTACGTGCGAAAGGATCGCGTCACGGTCCCCAAATACGGCCCCCTGCTGCCGCACCCCCTGGACGTCAGCCAGAACGTGCGCAACAAGCCGCCGCTCTTCCTCGGCGAGGCATGGCTTGATCAGGGCAGGCCGGTCGAATCCAAGCTCAAGATGATGGAGGATCGGCTCGATGCCCTGATTGCGGCGACGGCTGCACAGCCGGCGACCGTAACGGCAGACCGCGGCGATCTCATAGTCCGCAGCCTTCACACCCTGACGGAGAAGACGGCGGCTCTGGCGTCTCAGCCCGAGGGCGGCGCGGATAGCGCCAGGGATGTTGCCGCCGGGCGGCGGTATCTGCTGAGCAGCAGCTACGGCGAGGCAGGCACGACGGGACATGTCCAACCGTCCGACACGTTCTTCTTCCACACGGCCTTCGGGAGCAATCAATTCATCCAGGTCGATCTCGGCCGCGTACACAATATAAGCCAGATGCGTATCGCCAACAGGTCCGACGCGTGCTTCGACAGAGCTAGACACCTGTTCGCAATACTGTCGACAGGGGGCAGCCCAAACCGCGAAAGTGTCTTTTACATTCACACGCCCGCAGACTTTCTTTCAGGGGCGGTCCGGGAGTGCGAGGTCAGCATTCCGTCATCCCCGGCGCGCTACGTCATGCTGGTCTCCGCCGCGGAAACGGCACTCCATTTCTCGGACCTCAAGATTTTCGCCGTCGATTGAGCCGCTTTGGCGTGCCAAGGGCTCTGCTCTGCGCGCGCCGCTTGCCACTTGGGCGGTAGACGCATGGTGCTTCCCCGGTCAACGCGGCTGGACGCTTGTCCGGACGCATGCCAAGAATGATTCAAAGGTCGCACCCGCAAAGCTTCAGGAGGAGCGCACCATGGCGATGTCCGCGGCTGCAACCGACGGGACCGGTCCCGCGACGATGTTCGAAAAGATCTGGCGGCGCCACGTCGTCGTCGATCGGCCCGACGGCTACACGCTCCTCTACGTCGACCGCCACCTGCTCCACGACGGCTCGTACAATGCCTTCAAGCGGCTCGAGGCCGCAGGCATGAAGGTCCGCCGCCCTGATCGCGCATTCGCGACGCCCGATCACTACATGCCGACCAACACCCGCGACAAATCCGCGATCGTCGACCCCAACCATCGCCGCATGGTCGTCGGCCTCGCCGCAAATGCAGCCGCGACCGGTGTCACCATCTTCGACATCGGCGACAGCCGCCAGGGCATCGTCCACGTCGTCGGCCCGGAGCAGGGCATCACGCTCCCCGGCATCACGCTCGTGTGCGGCGATAGCCACACCTCGACCCATGGCGCGCTCGGCTGCCTCGCCTTCGGCGTCGGCTCGTCGGAAGTCACGCATGTCCTCGCCACCCAGTCGCTGTGGCAGCGCAAACCCAAGGCGATGCGCGTGACGATCGACGGCGCGCTTGGATTCGGCATAACGGGGAAGGATGTCATCCTCGCCATCATCGCGCGGATCGGCGCCGGCGGCGGCACCGGCCACGTCCTCGAATATGACGGCAGCGGCATCCGCCAACTCTCCATCGAGGGCCGCCTCACGCTCTGCAACATGTCGATCGAGGGTGGCGGTCGCGCCGGCATGATCGCGCCGGACGACACGACCTATGAGTATATCGCCGGCCGCCCCTACGCGCCGAAGGGCGAAGCGTGGGATCGTGCGATGGCCTTCTGGCGCACGCTGCCAAGCGACGATGGCGCGACGTTCGACCGTGAAGTCACGCTTTCCGGTCCCGAGATCGCGCCGATGGTGACGTGGGGCACCAGCCCCGAGGACGCCGCCCCGGTGACCGACTCGATCCCCGACCCCGCATTGGCCGCAGACGCCGCACGGCGTGATGGGCAAGCCCGCGCACTCGCCTACATGGGTCTGGAGCCCGGCACGCCGATCTCCGAAATTCCCGTCGACCGCGTCTTCATTGGCTCGTGCACCAACAGCCGCATCGAAGACCTGCGCATGGCCGCCCAGGTCGCCAAGGGCCGCAAGGCCCAGATCCCGAGCTGGATCGTGCCGGGCTCCGGCCTCATCAAAGAGCAGGCGGAAGCGGAAGGCCTCGATCAGATCTTCAAGGACGCCGGTTTCGAGTGGCGCGACGCCGGCTGCTCGATGTGCGTCGGCATGAACGGCGAAATCGGCAAGCCCGGCGAACGCATCGCGTCGACCTCCAACCGCAATTTTGTCGGCCGGCAGGGCAAGGGCGTGCGCACGCACCTCGTCAGCCCCGCCATGGCCGCCGCCGCCGCCGTCACCGGACATTTCACCGATGTCCGCCACATGCTGAAAGCGTAGGGGCGCCGCCATGTCAGGATCCGAAACGACGAAACTCATTCCCTTTGATCGCCTCACCGCCACTGCGGTCGCGATCGACCGTCCGAACGTCGACACCGACCAGATCATTCCGGCGCGCTATCTTGCGCTTCCTCGTGAGGAACAGGTCTCGCATCTGTTCCACGACCTGCGCTACCGCGACGATGGCGCGCCGCGTGAAGGTTTCCCACTCAACGAGCCGACCGCCGCCGGCGCCCAGATCCTGATCGCGGAACGCAACTTTGCGTGCGGCTCGAGCCGCGAGCACGCCGTCACGGTCCTGGTCGACAACGGCTTTCGCGTCTTCATCGCGCCGAGCTTCGGCGACATCTTCAACAACAACTGCTTCCAGAACGGCGCCCTGCCAATCCGGCTTCCGGAGGAGCGCATCCGCGAGATGCTCGACCATCTGGCGCGGCGACCCGACGCGCGCATCACCGTCGATCTCGACGCGCAGACGGTGACAGGCCCCGACAACTGGACGCAGAGCTTCGAGATCGACAGCTTCCGCAAGCAGTGCCTGCTCACCGGCAGCGACGACATCTCTCTGACGCTGCGCCACGAGCCCGACATCGCCGCCTACGAGCGCCGCGCCGAGGCACACGCCGACTGGCTCTGAAGCATCGTCCAGGCGCGAAGTCTCATCGCCAAAAGGGCCGTTCTGCCCGCATTTGGCGCAACGGACGCCTGCACCTTGCGCGAACTGTGGTGTTGAGCCGCCACACCCCGGCATGTAGGATGCCGCCGAAGCTGAACTCGGAGGTGTAAATGAGCTTTATGTTTAAGTCCGTTGCCGCTTTGGGCGTCACGGGACTGCTGGCGGTCCCGGCTGCGGCCCAGACCAAATGGGACATGCCGGTCCCCTATAATGAAAGCAACTTCCACACCCAGAACATCCTGCAGTTCGCCAAGGAGCTCAGTGCCGCAACGGGTGGCAAGCTGACGATCCAGGTGCATCCGTCGGGCTCGCTGTTCAAACATCCGGAAATCAAGCCGTCGGTGCGCCGCGGCCTTGCCCCGATCGGTGAAATTCTGGCCTCGCTCGCTTCGAACGAGAGCCCGATCTATGGCGTCGATTCCGTGCCGTTCCTGACCGGCGGCTACGACGACGCTAAAAAGCTCTACGCGGCCCAGAAGCCGTTCCTCGAGAAGAAGCTCGATAGCGAAGGGCTGATGCTCCTGTACTCCGTGCCGTGGCCGCCGCAGGGCCTCTACGCGAAGAAGGAGATCAAGTCGGTCGAGGA
This sequence comes from Rhizobiales bacterium Ga0077530, assembly GCA_001464855.1. Lineage (GTDB taxonomy): Bacteria > Pseudomonadota > Alphaproteobacteria > Rhizobiales > Hyphomicrobiaceae. The sequence goes on along the minus strand of LNEA01000528.1, from coordinate 6,769 downwards.
TATCTCGGGCTTGAAGTTCCGCACCTATAACGCCGCGACGAGCCGCCTGTCCCAGCTCATCAAGGCCGTCCCGACCCAGGTCGAGGCGCCGGATATTCCGACGGCCTTCCAGACGGGCCGCGTCGAAGCGATGGTTACGTCGCCCGCGACCGGCGTCGACAGCAAGGCCTGGGACTATCTCTCGCACTATCACGATCTCAAGGGCTGGCAGCCCCGCAACATCGTGTTCGTGAACAAGGAAGCGTTCGGCAAGCTGCCGGCTGACCAGCAGAAGGCCATGCTCGCTGCCGCCGCCGCCGCCGAGACACGTGGCTGGGAAACGTCGGTCAAGGAGACCGAGCGCACGACCAAGCTGCTCGCCGACAACAAGATTACGGTCGTACAGCCGACCGCGGCGCTCCGCGACGCGCTGGTCAAGATCGGCGCGACCATGACGGCTGAGTGGGAAAAGGCGGCCGGCTCTGACGGCGCCGAATTGCTCAAGGCCTATCGCGCGAAGTAGATCGCCCGCTTGCAAGAGAAAAACGGAGGATGCCGACCCCGGCGTCCTCCGTTTTGCATTCCAAGATCGTTCGGTCGCGAGACCGGCACGCCGACTCAGCGGTTCAGCGTCACCACCAGCGCATTCACGTTGCCGCCGTTCTCACCGATGTAGGTCTCGAACAGGGACTTCAGAAACGGCGTCATCCAGAAACCGTAGACCATCGCGTCGCGCACCCGGTAAGTGCTGCCGTACTTGGCGAGCAGCCAGCGCACGTCATACGTCGTGCCATCGCGCAGCGTGATGCGGCTGTCGACCATCAACCCCGATCCGCCCTGCAGGCTCGGGCTCATGATTTCGTACTTCACTACCGGATACTTGGGCGCCTGGCTCGCCGCGTAGCGACCAATGAAGCGCACCATGCCGGTGTGGTAGATCGCGCGGTGGGCCTGCGGCAGTTTGGCGCGATAGGTGCCGAGCGAATACTGGCCGATGTGCGTGACGTCGCCATAGCGCTTGACCGCATTGGCGAGCAGGATCGGCGACTTCGCGCGCGCGCCGGCAAGCAGATCGCGCCCGACCTGCTCCATGAACTGGACCGCCGGATCGGTAGACCGAGCCGATGCCGGCTTCGGCTCGGCCGTCTGAGCGCCCGCGGGCGCCTTGACGAAAGAAACCACGACGAGTGCAGCGAGGAGGCCCCCGGCCCATCCCTTCGCTGACGGAAAGCATGACGTTGTTGGCCACGCGCGCATACTTGAGCCCCGTAGATGAGTGGGTTTGATGGATTCCGCGGATAGTAGTCCGGCAAATGTGGATAATAGGTGACCGTCCGCATCACATTGGCTCTTATGGCGTAACCGTGCCATTTGCGTCAAAGGCTCTGAGCCCAGGCAGGAGATGCCGCAACGGCCACCGTTGCCGCGTAGCAACGCTCCTCGCATCCCCCGGGCATCGCGACCATATTGCCTGGGAGGCGTGGCCTGGAGCCCTGGAAATCCCACGTGTTTGTCGCCATAGTCCGGCAACTGTATCCTTGAGAGAGATGCTGATTCGCGACCGGGGGGCGCTGCGAAACGCGGAGCGTGCGGTGTCCGGAAGGCGACAGAGCGGCGGCGCGACGGATCGCACGCCGCCAGTGAACACGAGGGAATATGTCGATGAGACCTGAGGTGTTCGCGCGATTTGCCGTGGCTGTCGTCGCTTTGGGAGGCCTTGCGACCTATTTCGCCGGAGCCGCGCCTGTTGCCAGCCAGCAGGTGAGGCCCGCGGCTGGTACGTGCCAGTCGGGCCCCAACACGCTCGGCGTTTCGCGGGTCGTCGATATCGACGCGACGCAGGGTCCGCGCTTCGGCGGCGTCCAGTACCGCGATCACGATTTCCTGCAGGATGGCGAGGTCGTCCTCACATTCGACGACGGGCCGCATCCCAAATACACCGTGCCGATCCTCGATGCGCTCGACGAGCAGTGCGTCAAAGCCACTTTCTACATGGTCGGCCGCCAAGCTCTCGCGTTCCCCAAATATGCCCGCGAGGTCGGCCGCCGCGGCCACACCATCGGCACCCATACTTGGTCACACCGCAATCTCGCCCGTAGTTCGGCCGAGCAGATGCGTGCCGAAATCGAGCTCGGCATTAGCGCGGTCCAGGTTGCGCTCGGCGGTCCAACCGCGCCGTTCTTCCGCTTTCCCTATCTGGCGGCCCCCAATACCGCGCAGCAAATGCTCCAGCAGCGCGATACCGCGAACGTCTCGATCGACGTCGACTCGCACGACTTTCGCACCCGCAGTCCGTCGCGGATGATCAGCAACGTCATGAACGGTCTCAAGAGCAAGCGGAAGGGCATCATCCTCTTCCACGACATCCAACCGTCGACCGCGCTCGGCATCCGCCAACTCCTCGCGGAACTCAAGTCGCACGGCTACCGCGTCGTCCACATGCGCCCGAAGCAGACGCAGTCCACGATCGCGGAATTCGACAAACGCATCGAACGCACTCACACGCCGCCGAATCTGGAAGTCGCGGCCGGTCCTGTCGCCCATCGCGGTGTGACTGCGCCAAATTGGGAAACGCAATCCGCGCAGCACCCACGCCCCGTCGCGGCAGCGCCACCGGCGTCTGCCGCCGCCCCGCGCGGACGCAGCGTCGATGACTGGCGCCGCTCTGTGTTCGGCGGCGGCTACTGAGCGGAAGCTCCGCTCGTCCTACCGCGCGAGCTTGTAGAATTCGTCGTTCGGTCGCATGGCGGTTAGGTTCGCCATGCGGTTCGACAGCGCGAAGAACGACGCGATCGCGCCGATATCCCAGATGTCCTCGTCGCTGAAGTCGTGGCCGCGCAGTGCCTTGAAATCGTCTTCGCCGACGACGTACGCTTCAAGCGCAACCTTCATCGCGAAATCGAGCATCGCGCGCTGCCGCGGCGTTATGTCGGCCTTGCGATAGTTGATCGCGATCTGGTCGGCGATCAGCGGGTTCTTGGCGCGGATACGCAGGATGGCGCCGTGCGCGACCACGCAATACTGGCACTGGTTGGCAGCACTGGTCGCGACGACGATCATCTCGCGCTCGGCCTTGGTGATGCCGTCCTTCTTATCCATCAGCGCATCGTGGTAGGCCATGAACGCGCGAAATTCCTCGGGCCGATGTGCGAGCACCAGGAACACGTTCGGGATAAACCCCGATTTTTCCTGCACCGCCTCGATGCGCGCGCGCACATCCTCCGGCATGTCCTTAAGCGTCGGTACGGGAAAACGGCTGACCGGCGGGGGCTTGTTCATGATGCTGCGTACTCTCGCTTTTGGGGTTACTGCGACGGCGTCGCCATTTGCACCGGCGCACCGGCCGCCAGCCACTGATCGATTGCTTCGGGAAGTCCGTCGAGAGTCCGGAAGCCGCTGGTAACGAGCGCATAGCCACCCGCTTCCGTGCCCGCCGCGAGCAAAGGAAACCCCTGCACTCCGGCCTGCTGGCTCGTCAGGAAATCGCGCATGGTCTCGTTACGCGACTCCGCCGACAGCATCTCGAGTTCAAAGCGCTCGGCGTCGAAGCCGAACTCGGTGGCGAGTTGTGCGAGCACCTTCGCATCGGTCGTGTCGCGGTTCTCGGCATAGAACGCCTGCGACACGCGCGCCTTGAATGCGAGCGCCTTTTCCGGTGCCAATCGGCGCATCGTCACCACGGCGCGGCACGCGGGCTCGGTGTCGTAGGTGAAGTGCTCGCGATCGAAGAACGAGAAATCAAACGGCTGACCTGACGCCTCGCCGACCCGCGTCCAGGCGCCGCGAATGTACTCACGATCCTTTGCGGTCATCTCCGTCGTATTGCCGGCGCGCAGTCCGCCCATGACGATGCGCAACGGCAGGCGTCCTTCAAACTGCTTGGCGAGCGTCTCGATCACCGGTGCGAAGCCATAGCACCATGAGCACATGGGATCGGCGAAGTAGATGAAATGGGGCGCGCCCCGCGCGTCGGCGGTTTCGCTCTGCTGGTCGGTCATCGACGACCTCCTTTGCTGGAGACTTTGCCCGGCAGGCTAGCCCATCCCCCGAGCATGTCAAACCGCGGAGAGGAAGGCTCCGGAATACGCGCTATGCATCCGAGCGTGCCCGTATACCCTCGCGGCGGGAACGACTCGCGTCATGGTGGGTTTACTCCAAATGCGGCACTTCAAGCGACGGAGGGCGGTCCTCCGCACAATCAAAACATGACCGACGACAATCGTTACATTCCCCGGCGACGCGTTCTGAAGGGCGCCAAGATCATCTCGACGGATGGCAGCATGGTCGTCGATTGCGTGATCCGCAATCTATCTGTTGCCGGCGCCAAGCTCGATGTCCCCGCGACGCTCGCGTTGCCGCACGAATTCACGCTGCTCGATGTCCAAGCCGATCGTCGCTACATCGCGACGATGGCATGGCGGCGCGGCGACCAGATGGGTGTCGAATTCAGCGATCCACCGGAGGACGAAGACGACGAGCGCTGAGTTCGTGGGCCTCATCAGGGCCTATTGTCGCGATCATCGGCCGTGGCCGGGGGGCGCCAAATGCGCGTCGACCGGGTATACTCTGCGGCAACGTCCATCAGCACATCAGGCGGTCACTATGCCCACGACACGTAGCGATATTGCCCCCGTCGATCCCGTCAAGCTCGACCGCCTCGCCGAAGTGGCGATCAAGGTCGGCCTTCAATTGCAACCGGGACAGGACCTATTCCTCACCGCGCCGGTCGCGGCACTCCCGCTCGTGCGCCGCATCGCCGTGCACGCCTACAAGGCCGGCGCCGGTCTCGTCACGACGCAGCTCTCGGATGAGGAACTCACGCTCGCCCGTTACCGCAACGCGGCCGACGCGAGCTTCGACCGCGCCGCCGGCTGGCTGTTTGAAGGTATGGCGAAAGCGTTCGCAAACAACACCGCGCGGCTCGCCATCGTCGGCGACAACCCGATGCTGCTGGCCGGCGAGGACGCCGCAAAAGTCTCGCGCGCGAGCAAGGCGCAATCCGTCGCCTACCAGCCGGCGCTGGAAAAGATCACCGGCTTCGACATCAACTGGAATATCGTCGCCTATCCCGGACCGTCGTGGGCCAAGCTCGTCTTCCCGGATGACACCGAGGATGCAGCCGTGGGCAAGCTCGCCGACGCAATCTTTGCAGCGTCCCGCGTCGACACCGCCGATCCAGTCGCCGCCTGGGCCAAGCACAACGCCGCGCTTCAAAAGCGCACCGCGTGGCTCAACGGCCAACGCTTCGCCGCACTCCATTTCACCGGCCCCGGCACCGATCTGACCGTTGGCCTGGCCGACAATCACGAATGGCAGGGCGGCTCATCGACGGCCAAGAACGGCATCACCTGCAATCCCAATATCCCGACCGAGGAAGTCTTCACGACGCCGCACGCGCGCCGCGTCAGCGGCCACGTCTCGAGCACCAAGCCGCTTTCCTACCAGGGCACGCTGATCGACAACATCGCCGTGCGCTTCGAGGAAGGCCGCATCGTCGACGCGAAGGCATCACGCGGCGAGCAGGTACTGAAAAAGGTTCTGGATACCGACGACGGCGCGCGCCGCCTCGGCGAAGTGGCGCTGGTGCCGCATTCCTCACCGATCTCGAAGAGCGGGCTCTTGTTCTTCAATACGCTGTTCGACGAGAACGCCGCCTGCCACATCGCGCTTGGGCAGTGCTACTCGAAGTGCTTCCTCGACGGCGGCTCGCTCACCGCCGAACAGATCGCTGCGCAGGGCGGCAACAAGAGCTTCATTCATATCGACTGGATGATCGGCTCCGGCAAGATCGACATCGACGGCGTCCACGCCGACGGCCGCCGCGTGCCCGTGTTCCGCAAGGGCGAGTGGGCGTCTTGATCAGGACGGCTTGAGCGGGTGCTCTGACCGCGGCCTCAACGCCGCGGTTTCATGCCCTGCATCGCCTCGCCCATGAGGCGGCCGATTTCCTGCGCCTGGGTCGCGTAGGCCTGGACCTGCGACTGGGCGTACTGGCTCTGAAGCTGGAATACTTCCTGCACGTCCTTGGCGGTCGCAAGGTCACTCGCCAGCGCAAAGCTCGCCTCGGCGTTCTCCTTCGCGTAGCCGATCGCGCGCTCCTGGACGACCTTGAAGCCGCTCGTCAGCTCGTTCGCCGGCAGCCCCTTGGTCCACATGCCGACCGCCTGGGTCATGGCATCCATGAACTGGCCATAGGTTGCGCGCGCCTGCTCGACATTCTTTTCCGCAAGCTCGCGCATCTGCTGGGGGAGCTCGAAGGGATTCTGCGACATGAAAATAGTCTCCTGTGCTCGTCCACGTTTCGTGACTGCCAGCGCCACGCGTACGCGCGCTCCCACCCGGCGTGCTACCCCATTAAACCCGAAAAGGCGCACATCGCAAGGCGCGCATCGCCGAGATGCCGTCAATTGGCGCGTGTCAGGGGCTCCTGACAGGTCGATGCGTCAGCTCGACGGGGCGTCCAGCTTACGCGTGAGACTCTCGAACTCCCGCCGCAGTTCCTCATTGCGGAAGATCTGCTCGAACGTCGGCGCCTCCAGTTTCTGGATCGCCTCGAACGACGTCGCGCTCTCACGCATCAGAACGCGGAGCTGGAAGCTCGCCTCGACCGTCTCAAAGGTATTGTCGGCGATGCGCAGGTCGTGGATCGCGCGGGCGCGCGCCCTGGCGATCTGCTCGCGCTGCTGCAGAAGGTAGCGGCGGTAGCCCTTGGCGGCTTCTTCCGCCAACCGCTGGCTGTCACGGTTGGCTTCGAGGGCGCGGCGCTGGTCGGGACGGTTTTCGGCGCGCA
>LNEA01000527.1 GCA_001464855.1 Rhizobiales bacterium Ga0077530 | reverse complement strand
ATCCTGCTGGATTCGATCACCCGCCTCGGCCGTGCCTACAACACCGTTGTGCCGTCCTCGGGCAAGGTGCTCACTGGTGGTGTCGACTCGAACGCGCTCCAGCGGCCGAAGCGCTTTTTCGGCGCCGCGCGCAATATCGAAGAGGGCGGCTCACTGACCATCATCTCGACGGCGCTGATCGAAACCGGCAGCCGCATGGACGAGGTCATCTTCGAAGAGTTCAAGGGCACCGGTAACTCGGAAATCATTCTCGACCGCAAGGTCTCGGACAAGCGCGTGTTCCCGGCGATTGACGTGGCGCGTTCCGGCACCCGCAAGGAAGAGTTGCTGGTGCCGCGCGACCAGCTCAAGAAGGTCTACGTGCTTCGCCGTATTCTCAATCCGATGGGCTCGATGGACGCGATCGAGTTCCTCATCGACAAGCTCAAGTCGACCAAGACCAACGGCGAATTCTTCCAGAGCATGAACACCTAAGCGCCGGGGGCCGACGCGATGGCTGCGACCCATCCTGATGCGCCGGCGCTGCCCCGTGATGCCACGCTCGACGCGAGCGAGGTCCGTCGGTTCGGCGACCTTGCTGCCGAATGGTGGGATCCTAAGGGGAAGTTCCGGCCGCTACATAAGCTCGGCCCCGCCCGACTCGCCTTCATTCGTCAGGAAATTGTGCGCCATTTCGCGCGCGCCCACGGCGGGCTGCGGCTTTTCGACGGCTTGAGCGTACTCGACATCGGCTGCGGTGGCGGCCTCGTCAGCGAGCCCGTCGCGCGGCTCGGCGCCACCGTCACCGGCATTGACCCCGCGCCTGAGAATATCGCGGCAGCGAGTGCTCACGCCGCGAGCCAGGTCTTAGCCATCGACTACCGCGCTTGCCGCGTCGAGGATCTGGTGGCGGACGGGCGCACGTTCGATTGCGTGCTCTGCCTCGAGGTCGTCGAGCACGTTCCTGATGTAGCGGCGTTCCTCTCGGAATGCGCCAAGCTCGTCAGGCCGGGCGGCCTTATGATCCTCTCGACCATCAACCGCACCGTAAAAGCCTACGCGTTGGCGATTGTCGGAGCGGAGTATATCCTGCGCTGGCTGCCCGTCGGCACCCACCAGTGGGAGCGGTTCGTGACGCCCGACGAACTCGCGCGACACGCTGCGGCGGCCGGCCTCGCGATCTCCCATCGAGAAGGGCTGGTTTACAATCCTCTGACGGACGCCTGGTCCCTGTCCGCTGACCTTGACGTCAACTACATGGCGAGTGCAGGGCGGCCTGCATAGCGGCGCCCTTGCGCCCGCGAGGGCCCGCACTTATGACTTTGGGCAACCACAACTTGCAAAAACGATAAGGAATAGCCGATGCCCGGTCCCCTCTCGCACATCCGTGTTCTGGACCTGACGCGCGTTGCCGACGTGATCAAGGTCGAACGCCCGAAGAAGGGTGACGACTCCCGCGCCTTCGGTCCGCCCTGGGCCAAGGATCAGAACGGCAAGGACACGACGGAGTCGGCGTATTTCATGTGCGCCAACCGAGGCAAAAAATCGATCACCATCGACGTCTCCAAGCCCGCCGGTCAGGCGATCGTGCGCGATCTCGCGAAGGATTCCGACGTATTTCTCGAGAACTACAAGACGGGCGATCTCGCGCGCTACGGTCTCGGCTACGAAGATCTGAAGAAGATCAATCCGCGCATTATCTATTGCTCGATCACGGGCTTCGGCCAGACCGGTCCCTATCGCGAGAAGCCCGGCTATGACTTCATGGTCCAGGGCATGGGCGGCTTCATGAGCGTGACTGGCGAGCGCGACAACAAGCCCGGTGGCGGCCCGCAGCGCGCCGGTGTGCCCATCGTCGACATCATGACCGGCATGTATTCGACGATCGCGGTCTGCGCGGCGATTGCCCATCGCGCCGAAAGCGGCGTCGGCCAGTTCATCGATATGGCGCTGCTCGATACGCAGGTTGCCATCCTCGCCAATCAGGGCGGCAACTTCCTCGCGACCGGCGAACCGCCCGGCCGCCTCGGCAATACGCACCCGAACATCGTCCCCTATCAGGCGGTGAAGACCAAAGACGGCGACATCATCCTCGCGTGCGGCAACGATAACCTGTTCAACCGGCTCTGCGAGGAAGCCGACGCGGCACATCTCGCGAAGGATCCGCGGTTTGCGACCAATGCCGCGCGCGTGAACAACCGCGATGCGCTTGACGAACTGCTGGCACCGATCATGGCCAAGCGGACGACGGCGGAATGGGTCAAGGCGCTGGAAGCTGCCGGCGTTGCCTGCGGCCCGATCAACAATCTCAAGGAAGTGTTCGACGACCCGCAGGTGCAGGCGCGCGGGATGCGCATCGAGATGCCCCACGCCAGTGCCGGCAAGGTGCCGCTGATCCGCGGCCCGATGCGGTTTTCGGAAACGCCAGTCGAGCACAAGATCGGCCCGCCGCTGCTCGGCCAGCACACCGATGAGGTGCTCGCGAAGACGCTCGGCAAATCCGCTGAGGAAATCGCCAAGCTGAAGGCTGACGGTATCGTTTAGCTATTGGTGATCGCCGTCGAGCGAGCGGTATTCAACCCGCTTGCCCTGGCGCGAAACGATGACCCCGACCACGAGGCCGATCAACGCGCCCACCACGGCACCGTGGGGCACGAATGCGCCGACGCAACTATCCGAGAAGCAATCGGCGTTGACGATGCTGGCGACGATGATGCTGCCGAGAGCGCCAGCGATCGCGCCGACGCCGATGCCGCCTAATCCATAGGCAATGGCGCGACCCGAGCCGCTTTCTCCGAAACTGGATGGCGCCGGCGCGGTCTCCTTCGGCGCCCAATCATCGTCATCGGGCCAGAGTTCGCTGGCGTGGCTCTGGCTCACCTGTGCAGCGGCGGGCGGCGCGGATTGCGAGCGCGGGCCGGAGGTCGATTTTACGTGCCCCAGCGTCAGCCCTCGAACTGCGGCCTCGGAGACGATCGTGCCCTGCGAACTGTTTTCCGGACCCTGTGCTTGCGGCACCGATGGTAGCTCGGTCGGCGCGACGAGCGTGCTTGGCTGCGTCAGCATCGGTCGCCACATAGAAATCGACTGTGGGCGATGCTCCGGCCTGAGCTGCATTCCTATGTCGATCGCTTCGAGAAAGCTGCGCCGGTAACGCCCCTTTGCGGCCTGCGTCGCCGGCTGGAAGCCCTCCTGGACGAACCGTGCCGTTGCATCCATCGGACGCCCGCCAGAAATCACATAATAGAGCGTCGCGGCGAGGGCATAGATGTCGGTCCACGGTCCCTGCCGGCCAGGGTCGCTCGTGTACTGCTCGGGCGGCGAGTAGCCGTGCTTCACGACCATCGACATCGCCTGTCCACGACCGCGCACGGCATCGCGCGCGGAGCCGAAGTCGATGAGCACCGGCTCGCCGTTCGCGCGGATGAGGATATTGTCGGGCGAGACGTCGCGATGAAGCAGATTGCCCTGGTGAATGAGTTCAAGCGCGCCGAGCAACGGCGAAACGACCTGGTCGATCTCCTCCTGCGTCGGCATCCGTCCGAGTGACGTCAGCCAGACGCGCAGATCGCTCGCTTGTTCGTAGGCGAGCACCATGTAGGCGGTGCCGTTGGCCTCGAACACGTTGGTGACGTCGACGATCGCCGGATGACGGAAGCGTGCGAGCGCGCGTGCCTCCTGCAGAAAGCGGTCGAGGCCCCAGCTATAGGTCCCCTGACCGTCGGTCGCCGCGCGCACGGTCGTGCCTTCGCGGTAGCCAAAGTCGCGCGGAAAGTATTCTTTGATGGCGAACATTTTCCCGAGCGCGCGATGTTCGGCCAAATAGGTGATGCCGAATCCGCCGGCGCCCAGAATCGAATGGATGATGTACTGATCGACGCGCGCGCCAGTGGACAGCGCGCTAAAGCCTTGCCCAGGCCCGCTGACGGACTGCCGTGGGGCGCCTGCAGCGTCGCCCGATCGGTGCAGATCCTCGCCCATCCTGAGAGGCGTCCTCTCTCTTACGGTCGTGCGTCAGGTGCTGCGCTCATCACCGACTGGCGTCAAGGGGATCGACAGCCCACCCAGAAGTGGAGACTTTCACAATCCCAACGACATGCCAAATGATCGGTCCGGCCACGTTGGCCCGATCCGCCATACTAAATGTCGAGTCGCTTACCACCACACAATCTCAAAGGTATATCGAAACGCGCTGCCAGACGCACAAGAGTACGGCGTGACCGATGTTCAAATAATTGCGTTGGTGATCTCAGGGACGGCATAATCGGATTTCATGCTGAGGTAGGTGCGACGGTGACCGATTTGATCTCTCCAATGCCGAATTACCGACCCTGCGTCGGCATCATGGCCGTCAATCGAGCGGGTCTCGTCTGGATCGGCCGCCGAATCCTCACGCGTCGCGGCGCGGATCGAGATCGCGGCGGGTTCGAGCAGTGGTGGCAGATGCCGCAGGGCGGTATCGATGCTGGCGAGGCACCCGATGTGGCGGCGTTGCGCGAACTCAACGAAGAAACCGGCATGTGCTCGGTCAGCGTCCTCGGCCGCACGCAGGGATGGCTGACGTACGATCTGCCGCCGGCGCTCGTTCCGAAAAACTGGGGCGGCAAGTACCGCGGTCAGGCGCAGCTTTGGTATGCGGTCCGCTTTTCGGGTGACGATGACGAGATCGATATCGTGCCAAAAGCCGGCCACTCGCAGGAATTCGACGCTTGGCGCTGGGCGGCCGTAGACGAGCTCGTCGATCTGATCGTCCCGTTCAAGCGGGATGTCTACGCGCGCGCACTCGGTGAGCTGGCGGCGTACGCGCGGCCGGAATAGAGGCCGGACCGGGTCAGATCGAAAATTCCTTGGACCACTCGGGTGGCAGGCGGCCCATCCGCTGCTTGATCGCGCGCACGAGCGGGCGGTAGTGCTCACGCAGATAGGCGCGCACAGGCTCGGTCAGCCGCGCTTCCTGGCTGCGGTTCGGACGCTCGCCGAGCGCAGGGAAATGCTCCGGCGCGAACGCAATGCCGATGAACGTGCAGATCTCGTCGAGCGCCGCGAGCCGGTCTTTGTGGATTTCCTCGTAGAACATCGACAATCGCTGCTCGGCAGGAAACACGCTCGCGAGGTTGTCGAGCGTTTTTAGATAATCGCCGAGTTCCTCGAACTTCGGCTCCGACAGGATCGCCACCGCCTGCTCGGTTGTGAGCTGTGCCGCATCGAGCCCCCGCGACCGGCACTCGTGCAGCAAGTTGCTCCACGCTCGCGCGACGGGATTGCGCATGATGAAGAGAACGCGTGCGGCAGGCGAAAGCCGCGCCAGGTGCGCATAGCCTTCGCGGCCGATGATGGCGTACTCGGGCGTGATCTCACCGGCAAAGCGGCGACCCTGGCGATGGTTGAAGAGCGACGCGTACCAGGCATCGTCGGTTGGCGACCGCATGTAGTCGCCGTACCAAGACCAATGGCTCCGATGGAGCTTCCACCGCCCCCATTGGGTCCACATGCGCTGATGGTACTTGCGGTAGCGCGAGCGCATCCGCCGCCGGTTCAGGTGATTGGTGATACCGGCGGCGTGATCGAAATAGTGGATCTCCTTGACCGGGGTCATGAAGATGTCGGGGTGGTCCTCGAGGACGCGCGCAAGCCACGTCGTCCCCGCCTTTTGGGCACCGACGCACACGAAGAAGTTCTCTATCGGCGGCGGCGGCATGTGAGGCGGCTTTGCCTTAAGCCTTCATCGCAAGGCGAAAGCGGGCACGGGTCGCGCCGGGATCGAGATCGCGCTTGAACTTGAGCGGATCCGTCGGCTTCACGCGCAGCAGCACGAAACAGGTGCCGTTGCTCTCGCGCAGCATCCGGGCGCCCGCCGCGATCTGGTCTTCACTCTCGACGGTCATCGTTGATTTGATGCCGGCGCCGATCGCCATCTGTTCGAGGTCGACCCCGAGGCTCGTATGGCTGAGCTGGTAGCCCGTCTCGCCATAGTGGCCGTTGTCGACGCAGAGAATGCTGAGGTTCGGCGGGTTCATGATGCTGACGGTTGCCAGCGCGCCGATGTTCATCAGCAGTTCGCCGTCGCCCGTCGCCACGACGACCTTCTTGTCTGGACGCGCCAGGGCAAGGCCCAGGCCCATCGACACGGCGGCACCCATGGCGCCGGCCATGCCGAAGAAATTCGACCCGTCATTGGTAATGTGCGCGATGTCTTTCGATGTGCCGGCGAGACCCGCAACGAACAGTGTCTCGCCCGGCTTGCCGATGATCTTCGGCACCGCGTCGATGCGATCCAACTCATACTTCGGCGCCGCTTTGGCGGTTGTGCTCTTGGCCATTGTTGTTTCCCCTCAGAATTTCTTGGCGCCGATGAGCTTCTGCGTCAGCAGAACCGCAACCGCTTCGCCTGACTGGAACGCCATCGTGCACGCGGCGTTCATCGCCGTCTCGACTTCGTCGCGGCGGGTGATTTCCACGGTGACGAAGCCCATGGCGTCGAGGATCGGCCGGGTCGCCTTGCCCATGCCCATCTGCCAGGGGTTGCCCTCGCCGTAGTCGCCACGCATGGACAGGACGGTGAGGAAGGGAAACTTGCCGCCGGTGATCATCGAGAAGAAGTTGATGCAGTTGCCAAGGCCGCTGCTCTGCATCAGCAGGGCGGCCTTTGCGCCTCCGAGATGGGCGCCAGCTGCCACAGCGACCCCCTCCTCCTCGGTCGTCAGCGCGACCGACTTGACCTCGGGGTCGGCGAGCGACAGGTCGATGGCCATGCGATGGCCGGCATCCGGCACGTAGGTGAAAATGTTGACGCCATTCTTCCGCAGCGAGTCGTAGACGACTTTCTGCCAAGCTTCGTCCGTCGCAGCTTCCATCTTTTCCACTCCTCCCTGACCGTGCCCTTGCTTGGGACGGCTTCGCGGCCGAACCCGCATATGTCCAGACGATCGTAGAGCCGGCTGGAGCGACGGGCAAGCGCCGCGCGGGGCCTCGCCGTCGCTCCGCTGCACGGCCATCTGCAAGGCGCGCATGACTTATGCTGCGGTGGCGAGGACGCAAGCACTCAGCCCCACCTGCGACATTCATTCACGTCGAACGTGAAGCAAGAGGCCCCAACCGGCTGAATATGAGGATTTATCGCAACACTAAGGGTGCAACATGGAATCTATTCACGGCTGTTTTCATTTTGACTGTCAACAAGCGCGTTGAAAACTAGCAAAGCTTTTTTACGCACGAGTGATTCGTGCGGGAACTCGACAGACACGGGAGACACTGAAATGGCGAAAGCTGCTGCGAAGAAGGCCCCGGCCAAGAAGGTTGCGAAGAAGGCCCCGGCCAAGAAGATGGCCAAAAAGAAGTGAAGTTTTTGCGGGGCGCTGCGAAAGCAGCCCTGCAAAGAATATCTCTGTTCGAGTTCTAGAGGCCGGAGGCTGCAGACAACTGCCCTCCGGTCCTTGCTTTTTTAGAGCCCCTTGTGCCGGCTCATTTGATAGCGACGAGAATGACTCCCGGAACAACCAGGGCGATCGTCGCGAGCGTCCGCCACGAGAAAGCCTCCCGGCGGAAAACAAACAGCCCCAGCAGCATCGTGAAAACCGGGGTCGCCGAGACCACCGGCACTACGGCCACCATCGTGCCGATCTGAAGGGCCGAATTCAGGAAATGCAGGGATACGGCGGCGGATATCCCAGAGGCGACGAACCACAGGTTGGACCGCATGGTGCCGGCCGAGCGGCGCCCTTGCATGCGAAACGCCGCCAGCGCGATCACGAGCGAGACGGTATTCGACACCATTACCGCGAAGGAAGGGCTCGGCACGTCCGCGAGGCCGATCTTGGTTCCGGCGTGGCCAGCCACCCGGACCAATGCGGCACCGAGCGGCAACGCTACCGCCCATAGCGCCCAATCGCGGGCGATGCCTTGTGGTCGATAAGTGGCGACGACAGCACCCGCGACCACGGCGAGAATTCCGATCGTCGTCTTGAGGTCCAGCTCCTCGCCGAGCAAAAAGACGGCAATCACGGCGCCGAAAATGGGTGACGTTGCCGTCAACGCACTGGTGAGCGTCGGGCCCATGACGTGGATGCTTTGGATCGCCAGAAACGACGAGAGCGACGGTCGGATAATCCCAACGAGCGCGAACAGCACCGCGCCCCAGGTGAACCAGTACCAGCTCTCGAGATAGAACGGCGCCAGGACCCAATAGAAGACCGCGCCGGTGGCGATGTTGATGATCGAGCCGGTCCGAGCGTCGGATCCTTCGAGACCAAGGCTCTGGAAATGGTTGGTCAGGGCGAACAGGAACGCCGAGGCGAGCGCGAAGATGACGGCAGCGTGGGGGAATGTGTGCATCGCGTCAGCGCACGGCCGCGCGCCGCAGGCGGTCGTTGATCGCTTCGCCGAGGCCTTCGTCGGGAATCGGCATTGCCGCGATCGTTGAAACGCCCTCAGCGTCGAGCCGGCGCAAGGCCGCGAATAGGTTTGCCGCAGCTTCGATGGTGTCACCCGTAAAGCTGAGATTGACGCTGGGGCCGTCATGGTTGGGCGAGGCGGGGCCGAAAGCAAGCAATGCTTCGCCAGGTTCTGCTGTGGTTGCACCTAGGCGGACGGTGGCGCGGGGTGCGTAGTGGCTCGCGAGCTGGCCGGGGGAGGACGGCCGTTCGGTGTCGCCTATCGTGCGAACGAGCGGAACGCCGAGGACGGTTTCAATGGCTTCCGACATGACTCCGCCAGCTCGAAGCAGCACTGGCGTCGGGCCGGAAAGATCGACCACCGTCGATTCGATGCCAACCGCACTTGGTCCATCGTCGAGGATTATTGCGACCGTGTCGGCGAGATCCGCCTCGACGTGCGCGGCGGTTGTCGGGCTGACGTGCCCCGAGCGGTTCGCGGATGGCGCCGCCAGTGGAACACCCGCAGCGCGGATGAGTGCCTGAGCGACCGGGTGCGACGGCACGCGAATGGCCACCGTGTCGAGCCCGGCGGTGGTGAGATCGGCGATCGGGCAGTGAGGCGTCTTCCTGAGAACCAGCGTCAACGCGCCCGGCCAGAACGCCGCGGCCAGTGCCTCCGCACGGTGATCGAGGATCGCATATCGCGATGCGTCTCCGACATCCGCGACATGCGCGATCAACGGATTGAACAATGGCCGACCTTTGGCGGCGAAGATGCCGGCAACGGCCCGGGCATTCGTCGCATCGGCGCCGAGCCCATAGACGGTCTCGGTCGGGAACGCGACGAGGCCGCCGGTCCGAAGAGTTTCGGCGGCGTCGGAGATTGCATCGGCAGTGGCGGGGCGTATCGGCATCTGGGCGGAGCGGCCTTCTCGCGGGACGGTCTTGCTCGTATGGTGCGGCAAACCGCTTACGTCCCAACGCTGAGGACCGCCCGACATGACCTACCGCGCTCCAGTAGACGACATCGTCTTCGCGCTCAAGACCGCTGCCGGCCTGCCGGAGCTCATCGCAAGCGGCGTGGTCGAGGTCGACGAGGACACGGTGCGGGCTGTGATCGACGAGGCCGGGCGGTTTGCCAGCGACGTGCTCGACCCACTCAATATACCCGGCGACCGCATCGGCTCGCGCCTGGTCGACGGCAAAGTCGTGACGCCGCCGGGTTGGAAAGAAGCCTACCAGGCCTTCGCCGAGGGCGGTTGGGCGGCACTGCCGGCGCCGGTCGAGCATGGTGGCCAGGGACTTCCAGAGATGGTTTCGGTCGCTGCGTGCGAGATCTGGAACTCGGCCAACCTCTCGTTCGGCCTGTGCCCGCTGCTCACCCAGGGCGCCATCGATGCGCTCGCCGCGCACGGCTCCGATGCGCTCAAGGCGACCTACATGGCCAAGATGGTGTCGGGTGAATGGACCGGCACGATGAACCTGACCGAGCCTCATGTCGGTTCGGACCTCGGACATCTGACAACCAAAGCGATCAAGCAGCCCGATGGCACCTATCGCCTGTTCGGCACCAAGATCTTCATCACCTACGGCGACCATGAGCTGACTGAGAACATCATCCACATGGTGCTCGCTCGTCTGCCGGACGCCCCTGCTGGCACGCGCGGCATCTCGCTGTTCCTGGTTCCGAAGCGGCTCGTGAATTCGGACGGCTCACTCGGCGCCCGCAACGACGTCGTTACCGCCAGCCTCGAGCACAAGCTCGGTATCCATGCGAGCCCGACCGCGGTGCTCAAATACGGCGAAGGCGGCGAGGGCGCGATCGGCTATCTCGTCGGTGAGGAAAACCGTGGCCTCAACACCATGTTCATCATGATGAACGCGGCGCGGCTTGCGGTTGGCGTGCAGCGCGCCCACGAGTATGCCAACGAACGCAAGCAGGGCCGTGCTCCCGGCACGCCCGCGAGCGTCATGAGCCCGATCATCATCCATCCCGACATCCGGCGGAATCTGCTGACCATGCGGGCGCTGACCCAGGCGGCGCGCGCGATCTGCCTAGTCACGGCGCGCGAGCAGGACGTGGCGGAGGCGGGAAAGGATGCGGAGACGCGGGCCAAAGCCGCTGCGCGCGCCGCTCTGCTCACGCCGATCGCCAAAGCGTTCTCGACCGACATTGGCGTCGAAGTCGCCTCGATCGGTGTCCAGATCCACGGCGGCATGGGGTTTATCGAGGAGACCGGCGCCGCCCAGCACTATCGCGACGCGCGCATTCTGCCGATCTACGAAGGCACCAACGGCATCCAGGCGATCGACCTGCTGACCCGCAAGCTGCCGCTCGACGGCGGCAAGGTCGCGCAAGCCTATATCGCCGAGCTGGCGCAGAC
>LNEA01000526.1 GCA_001464855.1 Rhizobiales bacterium Ga0077530 | reverse complement strand
TCGATTGCCGCCATCGCCGTCTCGACGGCTTGACGCGCCTCGACTTTTTCGAGCCACGTCCGCGTCGCCGGCGTGATGGTCTTGGGCGGCAGCGTCTTGGCGGTCGAGATCGCGTCGACAAGGCGGCCTTCACGCAACGCCATCTCGATGCGGGCAACGGTCGCCTCGACCGAAGCGTCGTCCGCATCGGGCGTCAGCTTGCGCACGCGCACGATCGTCTTGGCTCCCGATAGCAGGCGGTCCACGACGGACGCGTCCTTCTGGTCGGCGTCCGCATCAATGATCGCGCTGGTCAGCGGCCGGAACTGACGCGTCAGCTCAGCCACCGTCGGCAAGCCGTCGTTTTGGTAGCGCTGCAGCGTCGCAAGGTCGAGGCGGTTGCCGGCGACCTTGCGCACTTCGGCAAGTTCGGCAGCGTAGGATCCGCCGCGATCCATCGCGCGCTTGAGGTTGCCGAGTTCGAGCGAGAGCACGATACGCTCGGCGTTGCGCTGGCGATCGGCTTCGGCTTTGAGCACTTGTCGCTGCCGGCGCTACCGCCGCCGCGACGTCGGCGGGTTTGGCGGTGTCGCGCCGTATCGCGTCGAGTGCCGTCTGAAGCTTGGCAATCTCGTCCTGGGCGCCACGTGCGATTTCTTCCAGGCGATCGGCGCCGGTCTTGAGCTGATCGACGCGCTGGGTCGTGCGTGTGACGTCGGACTTCAGGCCAGTGACTTCGCGGTCAATTCGCTGCGTTCCCGAGCGCGCCGCCTCGGCGGCTTCTGCGGTCGACGCGAGTTTGCTTTCGATCTCAGTCGTCATGTCGCGCCGTGCCGCCGTGAGGCGGTTTGTCAGCGCGCTTTCGAGATCAGCGATGCGGCCGGTGATTTGCGCGAGCTGCGGGATGGGCCCGGCGCCCTTCGGGTCGGAGAGCGCGGCGGCCGCGAGCGCGGAAAGCCGCTCCTCCATCCGCGCGACGCGTTCGGCATCGCTGCCGGCGCCCGTGCGCTGCGCGAACTGGCTCTTCAGCGCTTTGGCTTCGGCGTCGAGGCGGATCTGTCCTTCACCCAGGCTCTGGACCGCAGGCGTTATGGTCTTGAGCGTGCCGATGCCGTCCTCGATCGCGGCGAGCCGCTTGGCGAGTTCGGGAGAGATGGCGGGTTGCGCGGCCTTCTGCGTCGCTTGCTCCAGCGCGGCGAGGCGCCGGGTGACGTCGGGGGATGGAGTCGTATCGGATTGCAGTCCGGGAATGAACGGCGCCGCGAGCAATACCAGCAACGCCCCGGCAATGCCGGCTGCGGTGTGGGAAAGGAAACGGCCGAACGACGACGGTGCCTTTGGCGGTGGTGGCGGTGGCGCCGCTGCCGCGGTGGGCTTTACCGAGCCGGCGGGTGCCGGCTTGACAGGATCGGGCCTCTTCGACTCCGCCGCCACAGTTGCGCCCGCAGCGGCAGCTTTGGCTGCGGCGGCGCGCTGCTCGGTGCCCGGTGTCGGACCAGGCGTCGATCCCGCTGCAGCTCCCGCGGTCGCACCGGCGCGTGACGCGGCAGGGTCCGGCTTCACCTCGACCGCTTTGCCTTCGATAGTCGCATGCGGTCGCTTCGGACCCGGTCCATCGGTCGTGTTACTCATCGACGTTCGATCCTCCAGCTACGCGAGACGTCTGCCGGCCAAGTATCGCTCGGGCCTTCGGCGCCAAACATGCGCGCGCCCGTCGCGGATAAAAAGTCCCGTCAGTCTCGACGGTAAAGCGTTAGTTGTCCAACCTGCCACCAACCCGCTCGATCACGTCCATGAGCGCGACCATCGACGGCCCGTCCGCCACTTCGACGGGGACGTTTCCGAGGGCTGAGAGGCCTCGGGCGACAGTATCCGAAAGGCACACGTGCACCACTTCCGCGGCGGCATCCGCCAATCCATGGCGCCGTATCAGACCGGCATAAATGCGTGCCGTCCGCGGTGACATCAGCACAACGCCCTCGATGTCGCCGTCGCTAATCGCCTCTCTCGTACCCTCGCTCAAAGCCTCCGCCGCTTTCATACGATAGACGACCGGTTGCAGCACGCGAAATCCAAGCTGGTCGAGTTCGCCGGCAAGGTCGCCGGCCTTCACGTCCGCAGCGAGGTGCAGGATCAACCCATCGGCCGGGTCGAGGGTGCCGGCGATCCCGGCGGCGAAGCCGCTGACCGAGCCCGGTCCGACCGCGATCCGCTCGAAGCCGAGGCGACGGGCTTCTTCAAGGGTGCTACGCCCGACCACGAACAGCGGAATGGCGAGCGCGTCCCTCAGATATGGCGAATGCGAGAGCGCGCGCAGGCCATTGCGACTGGTCGCGATCAGCGCCGCGATGCCCTCCACGCTGTCGATGGCCTCGGGAAGGAATTCCACCTCCATCAACGGATCGACGATGGCTTCATGATCGAGCGCTTCGATCATCGCTTTGAGTTTCGAGCCGTCAGGCTCCGGACGCGTGACGAGGAACAGCATTAACCGCCAGCTCCGAGAAAACCCGGGCCAGCGCGGGCGAGCAACTCCTCAGCGGCGTCGACTGCGAGTTGCACCGCGGCGGCGGGCTGGCCTTGCCGCCTTACTGCGTGGCTTTCGCTGCCGTCGGGCCTGAGGATTTCACCGCGGAACGTGAAAACACCTGCTTCGAGTTGGCCGAGACCGGCGATCGGCGTGCGGCATGAGCCTTCGAGGCGAGCGAGGAAAGCGCGCTCCGCGGTCACGCACAATGACGTCGCTGCGTCATTGAGTGGCTCGAGCAAACCGGCCGTATTCTCATCGTCGAAGCGGCACTCGATGCCGACCGCGCCCTGCGCCACCGCCGGCAGCATGACGTCGAGCGGGATCGGCGCGGTAATGCGGTCCGCGAGGCCGAGGCGGTTCAATCCTGCCACCGCCAGCAGCGTCGCATCGACCGCCCCGTCCGCGAGTTTGCGCAGACGCGTTTCGACATTGCCGCGATACATGACGACCTGGAAATCGGGCCGCATTCGGCGAAGCTGCGCCTGCCGCCGCAGCGAGGAGGAACCGACGACGGCACCCTGAGGCAGCGCGTCGATCGACGGCCATTTCGGGCTAATGAAGGCGTCGCGCACGTCCTCGCGCGGCAGGATCGACGTGATCGCCAGGCCGTCGGGCAGCGCCGTCGGCATGTCCTTCATGGAATGCACGGCGAGATCGATCGAGCCGTCGAGCAGCGCCTCCTCGATTTCCTTGGTGAAGAGCCCCTTGCCGCCCGCTTCGCTCAGCGGCCGGTCCTGGATGCGATCGCCGGTCGTTCTGATGACGACAACCTCGATCGATGCCTCGTCACGGCCATGCGCGGCGGCAAGACGCCGCCGAACGTCATGGGCCTGCGCCAGGGCTAGTGCCGAGCCGCGTGTGCCGATGCGGAGTCGCGATTGTTGCAAGGGGACCTCGGTCGATGCTACCGGAGCGCGCTCTAGTGTGGTGATTCCGAAGCCCGCCTCCAACGCCAGCCGCAAGGCATTGGCGGGCTTCGAGATCACCACACTAGCAAATATACGCTTGCTAGTGTCCCTTTCGATCGCGAAGTTCGTTCGAGATCGCCGCAGTCGGTGACGAACGTCGCGATCGGGACACTAGGTGCGCCGCGTCGGCAGTCTATGCCCGCCCGCGCGGCGCGATGCAAATGCTTCCCGCAGTAGGCAAATCGTGCCCGACCTGACACCGCCCCTGGCGAACGTCGTTCGCCCTGCCGGCCGCCTCGTTCTCGGCATCGAGACGAGCTGCGACGAAACCGCTGCGGCTGTCGTTGCGCGTGGTGCGGACGGCCGGGGCACGGTTCTTTCAAGCGTCGTCCGCTCGCAGTGGGAACAGCACCGGCCGTATGGCGGCGTCGTCCCGGAGATCGCCGCGCGCGCGCATGTGGAATGCCTCGACGAAATAATAGCTACCGCATTGACCGACGCCGGCGTCGGCTTCCGCGACCTCTCGGCGGTCGCTGCAACCGCCGGACCGGGCCTGATCGGCGGCCTGCTGGTTGGGCTCACTGCTGCGAAAGCGATCGCACTTGTTCGCGGTCTGCCGCTGATCGCCGTCAATCACCTCGAAGCTCACGCTTTGACGACCGGCCTCACCGAAAATCTTCAGCCGCCGTATGTGCTCCTCCTGGTTTCCGGCGGGCATACGCAACTGCTGCTGATCGAGGACGTCGGCCGCTACGTTCGGCTCGGCACCACCATCGACGACGCATTGGGCGAAGCGTTCGACAAGACCGCAAAATTGCTCGGTTTGCCGCAGCCGGGTGGGCCGTCGGTCGAACAGGCGGCGCGCAATGGCAATCCCGCGCGCTTTCCCCTTCCCCGGCCGATGCTCGGCCGGCCCGAGCCGCACTTTTCATTCGCCGGGCTTAAGACCGCTGTGCGGCTTGCGGCGCAAGCCGCTGCGCCGCTCGACGATCAGGCCATCGCCGATCTCTGTGCGTCCTTCGAGCAGGCGGTCGTCGACGCCGTCGTCGATCGCACCCGCACCGCGCTCCGCCTCGCACGAGCGCGCACCAATGGCGCAGACGTCCTCGTGGTTGCCGGTGGCGTCGCGGCCAATCAACGCCTACGTGCCGGCCTCACCAATCTCGCCACGCGTGAAGGCGTCCGGCTCTCCATCCCACCCATAGCGCTCTGCACCGACAACGCCGCCATGGTCGCCTGGGCTGGCGCCGAACACCTCGTCCGCAACGAAACCAGTTCACTCGACTTCGCCGCCCGCGCCCGCTGGCCGCTGGATGCGAATGCGACGCCGATTATCGGATCGGGACGGTTGGGCACGAAGGCTTGATTTTTGCGCCGGTCGCCAACGCCTTCGGCTACTGGCGCCGGCGCGGCCATTTACCCGGTCGCGCCAAGCAAGGCGCTCTTCGAGCGCTCCAAATCGGTGGCGGTCGAAGACCGTGCCAGTGAATCGCCGACCGGCGAGGCAGCAGCCGCGGTGCCAGTAGCCGAAGGCGTTGGCATCCGCGGCAAACAAAGCCCTACACCAGCCCCCGATTGCGCATCATGGCGACGGGCGTCGGCAGGCGGCCGCGGAAGGCGGTGTAGGCTTCGACGGGATCGCGACGGTTGCCGGCGGAGTAGATGAACTCAGCGAGCTTCTTCGCGGTCGCCGGATCGAAAGCGTTGCCGGTTTCCTCGAAAGCGTCGAAGGCATCGGCGTCCATGACCTCGGACCACATGTAGCTGTAGTAGCCCGCCGCATAGCCGCCGCCGGAGAAGATATGCGCGAAGTGCGGCAGGCGGTGGCGCATCACGATTTCGCGCGGCATGCCCAGCCGCTTCAGCATGTCGGCTTCGAAGCGGGAGAGGTCGAAGCCGTCAAAGCTTTCGAGCGCGTGCAGTTCCATGTCGGCGAGCGCGGAGGACACGTACTCCACCGTCGAGAAACCCTGGTTGAAGGTGTTCGCGGCTTTGAGGCGATCGAGCAGTGTGTCGGGGATCGGCTCGCCGGTCGTGTGATGGCGGGCGAAGCGCTTGAGAACTTCGGGTTCCTCGAGCCAATGCTCGTAGAGCTGTGACGGCAGCTCGACGAAGTCGGTGGAAACCGCCGTGCCGGCGATCGACGGATACGTGACGTCGGACAGCAGTCCGTGCAGTGCGTGGCCGAATTCGTGGAACAGGGTGCGCGCGTCAGTGAAGCTCAGCAGTGTCGGCTCGCCATCGGCGCCGCGCGCGAAGTTGAGCACGTTGACGATGACGGGGTGGATGTCACCGCGCAACCGCTGCTGGCCGCGGAAAGCACTCATCCAGGCGCCGGAGCGCTTCGAAGGACGCGCGAAATAGTCGCCGACGAAGACGCCGAGGTGTCGGCCGTCGGGGTGTTTCACTTCCCAGGTACGCACGTCCTCCTGGTACTTCGGCAAATCGGTGCGCGCGACGAAGGTGATGCCGAACAGCCGCGTCGCGGTGTCGAATGCGGCCTCGATCATGCGGTCGAGCTGGAAGTAGGGCTTGATCTCGGCTTCGTCGAGATCGTATTCGGCCTTGCGAACTTTCTCCGCGTAGTGCCGCCAGTCCCAGGCTTCGATCTGGAAATTGCCGCCCTCGCTGTCGACCATGCGCTGCAGAAGCGCGCGCTCCGCGCCGGCTTTGGCCTTGGCCGCCGTCCACACTTGGTCGAGGAGCTTAGCCACCGCTTCCGGCGTCTTGGCCATGGCGTCTTCCAGGCGAAACTTGGCGAACGTCGCAAAGCCGAGCAGCTTCGCCCGCTCCGCGCGCAACGCCAGGATCTCGGTGGCGACGGCGCGGTTGTCATGATCGCCGCCGCCCTCGCCGCGTCGGATCCAGGCGGCGAATGCCGCTTCGCGTAGGTCGCGCCGCGTCGAGAACTGAAGGAAGGTCTCGATGCTGGAGCGCGACAGGGTGATGACGTGCTTGCCGGGATGGCCGAGATCGTCACCGGCGCGCTTTGCTGCCGCGCGTACGAAATCGGGCAGCCCAGCGAGATCGGCTTCGCCCTCGAGGATGAGTTTGTACGCCTGTTCGTCGGCGAGCACGTTCTGGGAGAACGTCGTGCCGAGAGTTGCGAGGCGGGAATTGATTTCGCCCATGCGTGTCTTGGCGGCGGCGTCGAGGCGAGCGCCGGCACGCACGAGGCCGGCGTGCGTGCGCTCGAGCACGCGGCGCTGTTCGGCGTCCAGTTTTTGGCGCTTGCCGCGCGCGAAGATCGTATCGACGCGCGCGAACAAGCGAGGATCCAGGGATATCTCAGTGCCGTGTTTCGACAGGATCGGCGCGATGTCGCGCTCGATGGCTTGCAGCTCAGGGTTCGTGTGCGAGCCCGTGAGATTGTAGAAAACGCGCAGCACCCGCGTCAGCAGGGCACCTGATTTTTCCATTGCGGCGATCGAGTTGGCGAAGGTCGGCGTGGCCGTATTCGAGAGGATTTTTTCGACCTCGGCTTTATGCGTTTCGATGCCCTTGTCGATGGCGGGGCGAAAGTGCGCGGGCTTTATCCGCTCGAACGGCGGTAGCTCGAACGGTGCCGTCCATTTCCCGAGCAGCGGATTGCCTCTGGTCGCGGCACCAGACTTGGCCGCCACATTGGTCGTGCTCATGCGGGTTTGCTTTCCACGGTTGATGCGGTGCCGACACCGGCCCCGATACCGGCAACGAGGTAGCGGTTCAGCCGTTCGGCGAAGCGCGCCGGATCGACGGGAAGTTCACCTTCGACGATCCGCGCCTGGTCGAGCAGCAAATGAGCGAGGTCGTCAACGACGGCGGTCTCGGCCGCGCTCTGCGCACGACCGATTGCGGCGATCAGAGGATGGCCCGGATTGATTTCGAGAACCGGCTTCGCGTTGACGCCGCGCTGCTGACGCTGGAGCATCCGCTCGAGCGTCCGGTCGGGCCCGTGCGCCGACGCGACGAGGCACGCCGGCGACGTGACGAGCCGCTGCGAGACTTTTACGTCGTCCACTTCGCCGCCGAGCGTTGCTTTGAGCGTTGCGATGAGATCCGCGACGTCCGGCGTGGCATCCGGCTTTGGTGCCGCAGTTTCCTTCAAAGGAACGGCCGTGAGATCCACATCGCCCTGCGACAGCGACTTCATCGCTTTGCCATCGAAATTGGGCGCCGACGACGTCCAGAACGCATCGACGGGATCGGCCAGCAGCAACACCTCGACGCCGCGTTGCGTCGCGGCCTCGAGCTGCGGGCTCGCACGCAGTCGATCCAGACTCTCGCCGACGAGGTAATAGATGTCTTTCTGGCCTTCGCGCATCGCGGCGACGTAGTCGGCAAGCGAACGCCAGCCGTCACCGGTCGTCGAGCGGAAGCGCGCGATCTTCAGAAGTTGCTCGCGCCGCTCGAAATCCTCGTAGATGCCTTCCTTGAGCACTTGGCCGAAGCTCTCCCAAAGCGCCGTAAATTTTTCCGGTTCCTTGGTTGCGACGGTCTCGATCTCGCCGATCATTTTCGCGGTGACCGCGCGTCGGATCTGCGCCACTGCCGGATTGTTCTGGAGCATCTCGCGGCTGATGTTGAGCGGCACATCCTCGGAGTCGATCACGCCACGCACGAACCGTAGGTATCCCGGCAGCAGCGCGGCATCCTCGGTGATGAACACACGCCGGACGTACAACTTCACGCGGCCCTTGCGTTCGACGTCGAACAGGTCGAACGGGCGCTGCGTCGGCACGAACAGGAGCGCCGCGTAGGACTGCCGCCCCTCGGCCTTGTAGTGTACCGTGAGCGCCGGCTCGTCATGCTGGCCGGATAGGCTGCGGTAGATTTCCGTATAGTCCTCGGGCTTGACCTCGCTCTTTGATCGCTGCCAGAGCGCGCTCGCCGAGTTGAGCTGCTTCGCCGTGCCATCAGCGCCGACCAGCTCGACAGGGAACAAGATGTGGTCCGAGTAGGTCTTCACAACGCGCTCGATCTCGTAATCATCGAGGAATGCGCGGCTGTCGTCCTTGAGATGCAGCACGATCCGCGTCCCACGCGGCACCTTCGCGGCCTCGGCCTCCGGCGCCGGTTCCACCGTGAAGCCACTCGCCCCATCGGAAGCCCACAGCCACGCCGCATCCTCGCCGGCCTTGCGGCTCGTCACCTCGATGCGGTCGGCGACCATGAACGCGGCATAGAAGCCGACGCCAAACTGGCCGATCAGGCCGGAGTTCTCGCCCTCCTTGCCGATGCGGTCGATGAAGGCGCGGGTTCCGGAGCGGGCGATCGTCCCGAGGTTCTCGGCGAGTTCGGCGTCATTCATGCCGATGCCGTTATCGCTGACGACGAGGCGGCCGGCCTCCTTGTCCGCTTCGATCCGGATTGCGAACCGGGCATCGTCGCCGATCAACGCCGGCTGCGCGATGGCCTCGTAGCGGAGCTTGTCACAGGCGTCCGATGCGTTCGAGATCAGCTCGCGCAGGAACACGTCCTTCTCGGTGTAGACCGAATGCACCATCAGGTGCAGCAGCCGCGACACTTCCGCCTGGAACGGATGTGACGTCGCGGGCGACGGGCGCTCGGTGCTCATCGCAGCGCTTCTCCTCGTTTCATTGCTGTTGGGCTGCATGAGATAAGGCGCGGGACGGCATCGGTTCAAGTCCCGTGGTCATCCGACGCCGGACGGCATCGCGCTCGAAGCGGTTTGCCGACCGCCCTCGCCGGGTTAGGGTAGGCGCCGTTCTCCGCATCCGTCCATCGAGACTTCCGAGGTCCGCCATGCCCTTCGACCCCGCCGCCGCCGCACGTTTCATTGCCGAGGCCCACCGCGCCCGCGCGCCGTACCAGAATTTGCCGGAGGCGATGGCGCCGAAGACCGTGGATGACGCCTATGCGGCGCAGGAAGCGCTGCGCGAGCTGTGGACGCCGATCTATGGCCCCGTTGGCGGTCTCAAAATTGCTACCACGACCAAAGTGATGCAGGCGCTCATGGGCATCGATCACCCCTGCGGTGGCGCTATTTATGCGAAGCGAATCCACGCATCGCCCGCGACGATACGCCTCGCCGACCACATGCACGTGGTCATGGAGTGCGAGCTCGCCGTGCGCGTCGGCAGAACGTTCGAGCCGCGCGCAACGCCCTACACACGCGAGGAGGTTCGTGCGGCGATCACCGAGGTCATGCCGGCCTTCGAACTGATCGAGGATCGCAACGCCGATTACAAATCCTCCAAGGCGTATTCGCTGATCTGCGATAACGCGTGGAACGCCGGGATCGTCCTCGGTGCGCCGGTGAAAGTCGATCCGGGTCTCGATCTCAACGGCCTTCAGGGGCACCTGAAAACGGGTTCGGGCGAGCATTCCGGCAAGACCGATGACCCAATGGGCGCGTTAGCGTGGGTCGCGAACCTCGCGGCGTCGCGCGGCTTGCCGCTGGCCGCCGGCCAAGTCGTCATCACCGGCAGCCTCATCCCGACGTTGCCGATCGCAGCGGGCGAGACATTCTCCTTCACGATCGATGGTATAGGGGCCGTCCGCGCGACCGGCGCGTGATCAAGAAATCAAAACAACGGGATGATCAGCGAGACATGCAACACGAGACCAGGGACCTGACACGGCGCGCGACCTTCGAAATTTTCACGCCCGTTACGATCCGCTTTTGCGACACCGACAAACTCGGCCACGTCAACAACGTCTCGATCGCCTCCTACATCGAGGCTGGACGCTGCGAATTGTATTACAAGCTGCTCCAAAATGCTGGCACCAGCGCTGAAATCGACTTCGTGCTCGCCCGCGCGGCGATCGATTTTCGCCGCGAGATCTTCTACCCGGGCACCGTCGAGGTCGGCTCGCGCTTTCTCAAGCTTGGCAACCGCTCGGTCACCAGCGGTTACGGCATCTTCGTCGGCGATGCGTGCGTCGCCACCGCTGAATGCGTCAACGTGTTCTTCGACATTACGGCGCGGCAGTCTGTCGTCCCATCCGGCACGCTGCGCGCTTTGCTCGAAGCGGAAGTGGCTCGTTAGCGCGGCGGTTGATCACAGTTCTCTTCGCCCGGGCCCAGTCCCCGCTCTTGGCGCCGCGCTTGGGCCATGTTTCTCTCGCATCGAGACGGAGGAGCGCGATTCGCGGAGGCGTGCGGTGACATCGCACGACCGCCCGCGCGATGGCTGACGGAGGTCACCCGGATGGCCGGTTTCTGGTCCAAATCATGGCCTTGGCGCCGCAAGAGTGAAGGTTTCGAGTGGCACAAATACGTACGTACCACGATTGCGTTACGTCGTGAGCACCGACGCGAGAAAGCGGAAGAACTGAAGCGATCG
Source organism: Rhizobiales bacterium Ga0077530 (assembly GCA_001464855.1). Taxonomy (GTDB): domain Bacteria; phylum Pseudomonadota; class Alphaproteobacteria; order Rhizobiales; family Hyphomicrobiaceae. The sequence continues at coordinate 923 of LNEA01000526.1, read as the reverse complement.
GCGGCGGACGGGGCGGCACGTGCCGCCGAAGGCGCGGCGCGGATGGCGCGGCAAGGCGCGAGCGCCGCGGGTGAAGGCGCGCGGCGCGCGTCGGTAACGACAGGGCGCGGATTGCGAAGCCTGTTGCTGGCGACGTGGCGCGGTCTGATCGCACTTCTGTCCGCGACGGGAAGCGGTCTCAAAGTGGCTTTGTCTGCGTCGGGACGTGGCTTGCGCCGCGGGCTGTCGGCAAGCGGCCATGGACTGCGCGTCGGCGGAAGCGCCACTCGCGTGGGCGCCAGCGCCGCAGGGCGGGGGATTTTCGCCGGGACCGTTGCAGGCCTGTCGTGGATTGGCGCCGGCCTTGGATCAGGGTTCAGCGTTGCCGGCAAGGTCGCAGGTGGCGGCATCGCCGAGGCGGGCCGTCCCGTGGTCGATCTTCTCGGGCGACCCGGTGTGAGCGGACCGCTCATGCTTGCGGGAGGCGTCGCGCTTTTGTCCGGTATCGGACGGCCGTTCTTGAGCGGCGGTATCGACCGTGAGGCTGTGCTCGCCGCATCGGTTGGTGTGATCCTGCTGCTGGCGGGGCTGGCGCCACGGCTTCAGTTCGGAGGTGGAGCCGCTGCGTTTGAAGCGATTGCGGCGCCGTTTCGCCTGATATCGCCGCAGTCTCGCCAGATCCTCGGCGGCGGCAGCGCTGTGGCGGTTGCGATTGCCGCGACGGTCTGGATGCTGCCGGGCAAGGTTGGCCTGCCGAGCCTGCCGGAAATGTCGCTCTCGAGCTTCGTGCCGTTCGTCGCGTCCGATCCGCCGATTACTGGGCGCGCTACGCCGCTCGGGGCCGATACGCTGCGGATCAATCAAGTCACGATACGGCTGGACGGGATCGAAGCTCCCGATCGCGATCAGACGTGCGCGCGATCCGAGAACCGGGGCTGGCGCTG
>LNEA01000525.1 GCA_001464855.1 Rhizobiales bacterium Ga0077530 | reverse complement strand
CTTGCGGCCGCTCTCGACCGGCGGGAGTGGATCGAGATTGGCCGGGTTTCCGTCGTACCAGCCGAGATAGTGCTGATAGATCGCCTTGGCGTTATGGCGGATGTGGCCGTAGTAGCCGCGCGTCGCCCAGGCACAGTCCAGCGACTTTGGCGTGCCAATCTGCTCGGCGATTTCGGCCGGCTTCAAGCCGTGGTTCATCAGCCGCACGGTCTGGTCGTGGGCGTAGCGGTAGAGATCGCGTTGCGCTTCGAGGTGGGCCACGACGCGTTCGCGACCCCACACCGGCCAGTGGTGCTGGCCGCACAACGCGATGGCCTCCTCGCCCCACAGATCCAGCGCTTCGTGGATGTATTTCGACCAGTCGAGCGAATTGCGCACCTGGGCGCCGCGAAACGGCAGCAGGTTGTGGAAGTTGTGCGTCGCGTTTTCGGCGAGGTTCAGGACTTTGAAACCGGGTAGGTAGAAGTGCATCTCCGCCGGCGCTTCGGTATCGGGCGCCATCTGGAACACGAACTCGACGCCATCGATCGTGCGCGTCTCACCCGTCTTGGTGATGAGATCGGTCGGCGGCAGCAGCGCCACCCGGCCCGCCGTGATCGCCTTCCCGAGCCCGCAGTCGACGAGTTGCGACGGGCCACGCGGTAGCAGTCCGCCGAATTGATAGAGCGCCCTCCGGATCATGGCGTTGCCGGCGATGACGTTCTCGGAAACGGCGTGCTCCATGAACTCGTCGGGTGCGATGATTGGCACGTCGCCGTGCTGCACCTCTTCAGCCGTGATGACGCCGAGCGCGCCGCCCCAGTGGTCGACGTGGGTGTGCGTGTAGACGATGCCGGTGACGGGTCGCGCGCCGCGATGGCGACGGTAGAGGGCCAGCGCTTCGCGCGCCGATTCGATCGACGTCAGAGTGTCGACGACGATGACGCCGCGCGCACCTTCGATCAGCGTCATGTTGGCGATGTCGAAGCCGCGGACTTGATAGACGCCGGGGACGACCTCGAACAGGCCGTGGTTCATGTTGAGCCGCGCCTGGCGCCACAGGCTCGGGTTCACGGTTGGAGGCGCGGTCTCGGTATCGAGAAATCGGAACGTCTTCAGTGTCCAGACGGCGCGGCCACGATCGCCAAGAATGTGCGCATCCTCGATCGAGCCGAGAAATCCCCGTGCGGCGTCAGCGAAGTCCTGGGTATCGCCGAATGGCAGCGCGTCGAGAACCGCCGCGTTGCGGGTCGCAACCCGTTGCGAAGCTGGTTTCGGACCATCGGAAGCCGGACCATCCGGTTCCTTCATGCGACCTCCCGTTGGATTCCGTCGTTGCGGGTGGCGCCTAGCCCCAAGGGGCGGTCGCTCTTGTTCCCAGTCAACTTGGCACGCGGCAAACGGTCAATGTCATTCAGCGCACAAGAGATCTGCACGCAGAAGGCATAAACCGCGACCGTAGAGGCCTCAGTCCTTGGCGCGCTCGACGTAGGCGCCGTCCTCGGTCGTGACGACGATCCGGGTGCCCGACCCGATATGCGGCGGCACCATTACGCGGGCGCCGTTCGACAGCTTCGCGGGCTTGTATGAGGACGACGCGGTCTGACCCTTGACCACGGGGTCGGCCTCGACGATCTCGAAGATGACGCGGGCGGGTAGCTCGATGGCGACCGGCTGACCGTCGAACAGCTTGATCGAACAGCGCATGTTCTCGACCAGCCACTGGGCGGAGTCGCCGAGCAGGTCCTTGGATACGACGATCTGCTCGAACGTCTCCGGCTCCATGAAATTGAAGCCCATTTCGTCCTCATAGAGGTAGTCGTAGTCCTTCTCGTCGAGGAACGCGCGCTCGACGGTCTCCGTCGTGCGGTAGCTCTTAACGATCTTCACGCCGTCGGAAATGCGGCGCATGTCGAGGTGGGTCGTGGGCGTGCCTTTTCCGGGCCGGATGCTTTCGGCTTTGAGGATGGTGCACAGGTCACCGTCGACCTCGAGCACGTTGCCTTTGCGAACTTCGCTTGCGATAACCTTGACCACGAAACCGTTCTCCGTCCATTTGCCGCGTTGGGGCTTGCCGAGGCGGAGCCGGGCGAAACCCGTCCGCGGGTATCGCGATGGGAGGCTGCCCGGCGGTTCGCCGAAATCGTATGGTTGGCGGCTTCATAGCGGTTTCGTGGCCTGAGGCCAAGCCGGCCGCTGCGGCACGACAATCTTATGACAATTCAGGGCAGCATGTCTGAGCGTCCCCAAGAGCGCCCATGGTGGCACCCCGACAAGCACGCGGATCGGCGCCCGTTCCTCGTCGCGCGGGGTCGGATCAAGGCTGCGCTGCGTGGATGGTTCGAGGATCGAGGGTTCATCGAGGTCGAGACCAGCGCACTCCAAGTGTCACCCGGCAATGAGGCGCATCTCCATGCTTTTGCAACAGAGTTTCGCACCGAAGCGGGCGCCAGTACGCCGCTTTACCTCCATACGTCGCCCGAATTTGCATGCAAGAAGTTACTGGCGGCGGGCGAGCGGCGGCTGTTCACCTTCGCCCCCGCCTACCGCAATCGTGAGCGCGGCGCGCTGCATCATCCCGAGTTCACCATGCTCGAATGGTACCGGGCCAATGAGCCCTACGACGTTCTGATGCGGGACTGCGCCGAGATCCTAGCGCTGGCTGCCGCCGCCGCCGGTACGGATCTGCTGGCTTGGCGCGACGAGCCGGTGGACCCCACGGCGGTACCGGAGCGGCTGACGCTGGTGGAGGCTTTCAGCCGCCATGCTCGGATCGACCTCCTGGCGACTCTCGGTGACCCAGAACCGGATCGGGCGGCTTTGGCTGACGCAGCCCTCGGCATCGGCGTGCGTGTGGCGTCGGACGACACGTGGTCGGACATCTTCAGCCGCATTCTGGTCGATTGCGTCGAGCCGCGCATCGGGCGTGGGCAAGCGACGATCCTGATGGAATACCCGACCGTCGAAGCGGCCCTTGCGCGACCGTCGCCGAAAGACTCGCGTGTCGCCGAGCGGTTCGAGCTGTATGCCTGCGGTGTCGAACTCGCCAACGGCTTCGGCGAACTGACCGATCCGGCCGAGCAGCGCCGCCGCTTCGAGATCGAGATGGCGGAGAAACAGCGCGTCTATGGCGAGCGCTACCCGATAGACGAGGATTTTCTGGCGGCGCTGGCGCTGATGCCGCCCGCGTCCGGAGTAGCCCTCGGATTCGATCGGCTGGTGATGCTGGCGACGGGCGCCACATCGATCGAGCAGGTGCTGTGGGCGCCGGTGGCTGTGACATGAGCAAAACGTTGCGGACGGCGAAGGACCTGCTCGACGCGGGCCTGATCGAAGCTGATGGCCTGAATGCCGCCGCCGAGGTTGCGGCGCGCTATGCCGTTGCGGTCACGCCGGTGATGGCGGGCCTCATCAATCGCGATGATCCTGCCGACCCGATCGCGCGGCAGTTCATTCCCGATGTCCGCGAGCTACATACGCGACCCGAGGAACTGGCCGATCCCATCGGCGATGATGCCCACTCGCCGGTTCCGGGGATCGTGCACCGCTACCCGGATCGCGTGCTGCTGAAGGCAACGCACGCCTGCCCGGTCTACTGCCGTTTCTGCTTCCGCCGCGAGATGGTCGGGCCTGGAGGCGAACAGGCACTCTCCGGCGCGCGGCTCGATGCGACGATGGCTTACATTCGCGCACATGACGCGATCCGCGAGGTCATCGTTACCGGTGGCGATCCGATGATCCTGGCACCGCGCCGCATCGCAGAGATTTCGCAACGACTCGGCGAGATCGCGCATCTGGATGTGATCCGCTGGCATTCGCGCGTGCCGGTGGTAGCGCCAGAGCGGGTGACGCCGGCCCTGGTTGAGGCGCTCCACGCTCCCGGCAAGGCGGTCTGGATCGCCGTCCACGCAAACCACGCCCGAGAGCTGACGGATGCGGCCCGCGCTGCCATCGCACGGCTGATCGCGGGCGGATTTCCTCTCGTCAGTCAGACGGTGCTGCTCAAAGGGGTCAACGCCGACGCCGAAACGCTGGCCGAGCTGTTCCGCGCGCTCATCGCGCTGCGCGTCAAACCCTACTACCTCCACCACGCCGATCTTGCCCCAGGCACCGCTCATTTCCGCACCACGATTGCCGAGGGCCAGGCGATCATGCGCGCGCTGCGTGGCCGCGTCTCCGGGCTGGCGCTGCCGACATACATCCTTGATGTGCCCGGTGGCTTCGGAAAGGTGCCGGTCGGGCCGGACTATGTGAGCGAGGCCGGCGGCATGGCCACCATCGAGGACGTGGCCGGTGTCCGCCACAGCTACCCGTTCACCTCCGATGCCGGACCCATCGACAAGGGCTGACTTTCCGCTAATGTGCGCGCCGCCTGCGCCCAGAGAGGCCAGGAAGGGAAAACGCCATGGAATTCAAGATCGCCAAGCGGCTGCAGCGCATCGAGCAATCGCCAAGCATCGTCGCCGCGCAACGGGCGCGTGAGCTACGCGCCGCCGGCCGTGACATCGTCGCGCTCTCGACCGGCGAGCCGGACTTTCCGACGCCCGCGCACATCATCGATGCCGCCGCCGCCGCCGCGCGCAAGGGCGAGACCAAGTACACCGCAATCGCCGGCACCCTGGAGCTTCGCACCGCGCTGGCCGCCAAGCTCAGTCGTGAGAATGGGGTCACCTACACGACCGACGAGGTGATGATCTCGACCGGCGGCAAGCAGGCGATCTTCAACGCCATCGTCTCGACCATGGAAGCCGGCGACGAGGCCGTGATACCGGCGCCGTTCTGGATCGCCTATGCCGATACGGTCCTCTATGCGGGGGCGAAGCCGGTGGTGGTGAAGTGTCCGGCCGAGACCGGCTTCAAGATCACACCTGAGATGCTGGAGCGCGCCATCACGCCCGCGACGCGCTGGTTGGTGCTCAACTCGCCTTCGAACCCATCCGGAGCGGTCTACACGCGCGAAGAATATCTCGGGCTCGCCGAGGTGCTGCGACGGCACCCGAACGTCGCCGTCATGGTCGACGAAATGTACGAACACATCGTTTTCGACGGGATGCGCTGCGACAGTTTCGTCGCCGTGTGCCCGGACATGAAGGACCGCGCGGTCATCATCAACGGCGTGTCGAAAACCTACTCGATGACCGGTTGGCGAATCGGGTTCACGGCGGCCCCGGCAGCGCTGATCAAGGAAATGACCAAGCTCCAGGCGCAGGTGACGTCAGGACCATCATCGGTCGGGCAAGCGGCGGCGCTCGCCGCGCTCACCGGTCCGCAGGAGTCGGTCGAGACGTATCGCGCGGCATTCGAGGAGCGACGCGACTTGGTGGTTTCGATGCTGAACCAGGCCAAGGGCGTCACGTGCGTCAAGCCGGCCGGGGCGTTCTACGCGTTCCCGAGCTGCGCCGGCCTGATCGGCAAGCGCACGCCCGACGGCAAGGTCATCGAGACGGACCGCGATTTCGTCATGTACCTCATGGATGGCGAGGGGGTCGCGGCGGTGCACGGGGCGGCGTATGGTGTGTCGCCGCACTTCAGGCTGTCGTTCGCGGCCTCGACCGAAGACATCACTCGGGCTTGCGAGCGCATCCAACGCGCCTGTGCGGCGCTGCGCTGAACGATAACAAATGAGACGGAGGAAGACGCCATGGCCACTTTGAAACTCGGCATTCTCGGCTTCGGTGAGGCTGGCCAGAGCGTCGCCGCCGGATTCAAGCAATCCGCGACTGCCGACCACCCGATCGAGATCGCGACTTGGGATATCCTGCTCCCGAGCAACGAGAAGGGGGCGCCGCTCAAGGCTGCGGCCGATCGCATCGGCGTCCGCACGGTTGGAAGTGCCGCTGAGTTGGCTGCGGCGAGCGACATCATCTTGAGCCTCGTGACGACGGAAGAGAGCCTCGTTGCCGCGGGCCAGATCGCGAAGCACCT
>LNEA01000524.1 GCA_001464855.1 Rhizobiales bacterium Ga0077530 | reverse complement strand
AGCATCGGCGCCCGCGACCGGCTGTGGCGGTTCATTGCCCAGGATCACGCAACCAGCGCCGGCATCGTCTATTGCCTGAGTCGCAAGAGTGTCGAGGAAACGGCCGCCTGGCTCACCGGCAAGGGGCGCACGGCGCTCGCCTATCATGCGGGGCTGCCTCCCGAGGTGCGGCGCAAGGTGCAGCAGCGCTTCCTCGCTGAGGACGGGCTGATCGTCGTTGCGACGATCGCCTTCGGCATGGGGATCGATAAACCGGACGTGCGGTTCGTCGCGCACCTGAGCTTGCCGAAGACGATCGAAGCCTATTACCAGGAGACCGGACGCGCCGGCCGCGACGGTGAAGCCGCCGACGCCTGGATGGCCTATGGGCTGAGCGACATCATCATGCAGCGCCAGTGGATCGCGGGCTCGGAGGCGGCAGAAGCGCACAAGACTGTGCAGCGCGGCAAGCTCGACGCCCTGATTACGCTCGCGGAAGCGCCGGACTGCCGCCGCCAGCGTCTGCTCGAATATTTTGGCGAGAAACGCCACGAGCCCTGCGGCAACTGCGACAACTGCCTCGAGCCGCCCGATACTGTTGATGGCACTGTGCTGGCGCAGAAGGTGCTTTCCACCGTCTACCGCACCGACCAGCGCTTCTCCGAGGAGCGCATCGTCCGCAACCATCACGACCGGTTATCGGTCTTCGGCATCGGCCGCGACATCGATGGCGCGCAATGGCGCAGCGTCATCCGCCAACTCGTCGCCGCCGGCCACCTCGTCGCCGATGACGAAGGCCATGGCACGCTGCTGCTCGCCGAGAGCGCACGGCCGCTGCTGCGTGGCGAAGCCGCGTTCGCCGTGCGGAAATCCGCGCCGGGTTCCAGCGTGCGCGCCACCGGTAGCCGCAAGCGCGGCGCTCGGCGAGCGCAGACTGTGCCGGGGCTCGATGAAAGCGGGACCGCGCTCTACCAGACCCTGCGCGAGGTGCGCGGCGATCTCTCGCGTGAGGCCGGTGTGCCGCCCTACATCATCTGCCACGACCGCTCGCTCATGGACATGGTGCGCCTCAAGCCGCGCACCACGGATGAGTTGAAACTCGTGCACGGTATGGGCGAAGCGCGCGTCAGCCGCTACGGCGCGAAGTTTTTGGACGCGCTCAAGGCGAGCGCGGCGCCGACTTGAAGTACAGCGGCTCACTGCCGAGGGAGCCGTAAAGGAAGGGCTCCTGCTGGCGCTTCGTGCTCATCCGCACGTCGTCGCGGACCCGCCTGAAGAGAAAATTGACCTCCAGATTGGGCTCTTCGATGCTCGCCAGCAGAGCCTTCGTGAACGGGCTGTTGGCGCCGTCGCCGTCGAGGGCCGTCGTGCCGTGCTTGGCCGCATACGCCACGAGCACGTTGCCTTCGGGTTCGATGCGCGCGAGGCCCTGGCCGATCGAGCGCGTCGCACCGGCCGCGCGCGTCATCTTCGCGATGAAGGGATTGTTGCGGCAGGAATCCAGGATCACCAACCCGAGTTTGGCGGCGGCATCGACCTTCCCTTGGATCTGCGTAAGAGGGATCGTTTCGTCGGCGACATGGGTGTCGCGCCGCAGGGCCGCGTCGACGGGGATCAGGTACGTCATGCCGTTCACTTCGATGCCGTGGCCGGCGAAGAACACAACGGCCCATTCGGCCTTCTCGGCGAGGTCACCGAAATCGCGAAGGGCCTGCTGGAGTTCCTTGTGGGTCACGTCGTGGCGCTCCAACACGGTAGAGAAACCGAGCCGCCGCAACGCGGCGGCCATTGCCTGCGCGTCGTTGCGCGGATTGGCAAGTGGACCCGCGTGCGCATACCGCGCGTTGCCGACAACCAGGGCGACACGCCGCGTCGATCGCTCAGCGGCGCCTTTCTGGAGTTCTTTCGTCACGCGCTCTATGCGGGCGCGCGCCAACTCCTTGTACTGGCGCTCGATGCCGGTCGTTGCCGGTAGCTCGACGACCTTACGGAAATCGGCGAGCGCTTTCGGAAGGTCCCTGGTTCTCCAGCGCACTTCGCCGCGGTTGAGGTAGGCCGTACCATAGGTCGGCTCCAGCGCGATTGCCTTGTTGTAGTCAGGCAGCGCCCGCGCATAATCCCGGCGACGGAGGTAGACATTGCCGCGATTGTTGTAGGGCCGGGAAAATGTCGGTTCCAGCGCGATGGCCTTGCCCAGGTCTGAAAGCGCACGGTCGATCTGGCCCAAGGATTCGAAGGCGACGCCGCGGCTATTGTAGCCATCGGGGAAGTTGGGACTGATCGCGATGGCCTGGTCGAGATCCGCGATGGCGCGGTCGTGCTCGCGCTTGGCGCCGTACGCGGCACCCCGATTGCGAAATCCAAAGGCGAACTGCGGATCCGCTTCGATGGCCGCCGTGTAGGCCTCGATGGCACGATCGTGGTCCCCTTTCAGGTTGTACGCGTTGCCGAGTGCGTTGTGGGCAAGCGCACTTTTGGGGCTCTTTCGAACCGCCTCGTTGAGTGCCGGGATCGCCAGATCGTACTCGCGTTTTGCGATCAGGATCAGCCCCAGGCCGAGCGACGCCAGGTTGGAATCCAACTGCATCGCTCGGGTGATCTCCGCGATAGAGCGCGTATTGTCCCCGCGGTTCCGATATGCACCGGCGCGATAGACGTGCGCGAGTGCAATCGTCTTGGATTTCTTCGGACCCTTTTCAATGAGGCGCGTGCAAGCGGCGACGCGCGAGGGTGTCGGGCCCTGCTTGCACTCGCCCCAGTCGTCGGCGGTCGCCGTACCGCTCTGCCCGAGCAGTGCCACTGCGCTGAAAAACAAATAGCCAGACAATAGAGCGCCGCATGACCGTCGCAGTTGCATAGCGCGGATCAGTCCGGGAGAGCGAGGAAGCCCAATGCGACGCTATGCTAGGAGCCCCAACACCCGATGTCCACCTCGGCCGCAAGCGCGCGCGCTCAACGCCCCTTGCGTTTGGATAGGTTGCGTGTGGAGAACCGGGCATTGCCGAGGCCGGTGCCGATGGTCAGGACGCCCCAGTGCTTGCGCTTCTGGGCGAGCGGCAGATGGCTCAGGCCTTGGACGACCGCATCGTTGTGCATCACGACCATGGTCTCATGGTCGCCGATTTTCGGAATGCTCTCGGTGAGGGCCGCCGGAAAATTGAAGCGACTGCTCTCCCAATTGCCGGGCAGGTTCTGGGCGCCACGCGCGATGCTGCCGTCGGCCTCGATGATGCCGGGACATCCGATGCCGACCACGGGCGC
>LNEA01000523.1 GCA_001464855.1 Rhizobiales bacterium Ga0077530 | reverse complement strand
CGCCCCGACGAGAGGATGCCGACGATGCGCGCCAATGTTTCGGTCAGCTTGTGGCGATGCACGACCATGTCGATCATGCCGTGCGCGAGCAGGTACTCAGCACGTTGGAAACCTTCCGGCAACTGCTCGCGGATCGTTTGTTGAATGACGCGTGGGCCGGCAAAACAAATGAGCGCGCCAGGTTCCGCGATCTGGACATCGCCAAGCATGGCGTAGGACGCAGTGACACCGCCGGTGGTCGGATCGGTCAGCACCACGATGTAGGGGAGGTGCGCCTCGCGCAGTTTCTGCACCGCGATGGTCGTGCGCGGCATCTGCATCAGCGAGAGGATACCTTCCTGCATTCGCGCGCCACCCGAGGCGGCGAACAGGATGAGGGGATGACCGCGCGCGACCGCGTGCAGCATGCCCGTGATGATGGCTTCGCCCGCCGCCATGCCGAGCGAGCCGGCCATGAAGCGGAAATCCTGCGCCACGGCGACGACCGATTGGCCACCGAGGCGGCCTTCGCCGATCAGCACCGCATCATCGAGGCCGGTCGCGGCCCTACTGTCCTTGAGGCGATCGGTATAGCGGCGCCCGTCGCGGAACTTCAGCGGATCGACCGGCACGGATGGCGACGGAATTTTTGTGTAGCTGCCGCCGTCGAACATCAGCTTCAAGCGCTGATCGGCGGAGATGCGGTCGTGATGGCCGCAGCACGGGAACACATACTGGGTGTCCTCGAGCGTCCGCCGATCCGACATCTGCCCGCAGCCAGGGCACTTTTTCCAGAAATCGTCCGGCGGCTCACGACGCGTCGTAAGCAGGCTCCGTATCTTCGGACGGACGACGTTGTTGATCCAGTTCACGCTATCCCGGCTCCTACGAGCGGCCACCTGTCAGCATGGCCGCTTCTCTTGATCGTACCCATGGCGGGTTTTGACGATCCATCGCCGTCCAATTGTGGCAAACCTGTGGCCACAAGCCCATCGGCAGTGTCAGAAACCCGATTCATACCGACGAAGTGCACATCAAACACGCGCCGATGTTCCGCGCAATGCCGTTGCCAGATCGCGCACGACCTTGTGCACTGCCGCCACCGTATCCGCGCCAGCCTGGCCATCCGGCCCGAGTGTCATCCGGATCGCCTCAACCAGTGCCGAGCCGACCACCACGCCATCGGCGCACGCCGCTATCACGCGAGCCTGCTCCGGCGTCCGGACACCGAACCCGACGACGACCGGCAGCGCCGTGGACCGCTTGATCCGCGCCACCTGCGCGGCCACATCGCTCACGACCGGCGCCGCAGCGCCCGTGATCCCGGTGATCGAGACATAGTAGACGAACCCCGACGTGTTGGCGAGAACCGCGGGCAGGCGGGCATCGTCGGTCGTTGGGGTGGCCAGCCGGATGAAGCTCAGGCCGCGTTCGAGCGCCGGCAGACAGAGTTCGTTGTCGGCTTCGGGCGGGACATCGACGACGATCAACCCATCGACGCCCGACGCCTTCGCCTCATCGAGAAAAGCCTCGGATGGATAGACATAGATCGGGTTGTAATAGCCCATCAAAATGATCGGCGTGTCGTCGTCTGTCGCGCGAAATTCACGGACGAGTTGCAGCGTTCGCTTCATGGTCTGTCCGGCCTTGAGCGCGCGCACCGACGACGCCTGCACTGCCGGACCGTCGGCCATCGGATCGGAAAACGGCATCCCGATCTCGATCACGTCGGCGCCGGCGTGCGGCAGTCCAACGAGGATCGCCTTCGACGTTTCGTAATCCGGGTCACCAGCGGTGACGAACGTGACGAACGCCGGACGGCCATCGCGCTTCAGCGCGGCAAACCGGCGATCGATGCGGGACAATGTCCCCGTGGAGGCGGGCATGAGTGATCGGCCTTCCTAGTTGGCGTCGATATCGTCGAGCGTCGCCGTCAGCGCCTCGAGTATTTCGTTCCGCAGGTCCTGCTCTTCCTGCGATCGGTCGGCCATGTCACCGGGCACGACAAGTTGCGCGATGTCCTGGCGCAGCGCCTGGATCAGGTCGGCGCCGACGAGACCCCGGCGTGTACTTGCGAGCTGCGCATCATCGTTCGCGGGCTTGACGGCCGCGATGTCGCGCGGCCGCGGCGGCGCCGGCTTGGCATCGGACACCGCCGACGCAGTGCGGCCCCCAAACATCTTCTTGTGGAGCCCTTCGATGTAGCTGGCATCCTCGGCATCGAGAGTGCCGGCCTTGTGTTCGGCAAGGAGGTCGCGCAGCGTGTCCTTGGTCTGCTCCCACACGCCCGTGTGCTTGAGCAGATCGTCGATGCGCTGTTCGATGGTGTGGCCGGTGCTGGCTGACATGGTCGTTCCGCTCTCCCGTCCGATCAGATCTTCATGCCGAGGTGCTCGGCAACCGCGAACACATCCTTGTCGCCGCGCCCGCACATGTTCATCACCAATAAGTCATCCTTGGGCAGCGTCGGCGCGAGCTTGGTGACGAACGACAGCGCGTGGGATGGCTCGAGTGCGGGAATGATGCCCTCGAGCTTGGCGCAGAGCTGGAACGCCACCAACGCCTCCTTGTCGGTGATCGGCACGTAGGACACGCGCCCCGTATCCTTGAGCCATGAATGCTCTGGCCCGACACCTGGATAATCGAGCCCAGCCGAAATCGAATGACCTTCCAGGATCTGGCCATCCGCGTCCTGAAGCAGATAGGTGCGGTTGCCGTGCAAGACCCCGGGGCTGCCGCCGGTCATCGAGGCGTTGTGGCCGTTGTAAACGTCGAGCCCGTGGCCGCCCGCTTCAACGCCATAGATCTTGACCGATTTGTCGTCGAGAAACGGATGAAACAGCCCAATCGCGTTCGAGCCACCGCCAATGCACGCGACGAGCGTATCGGGGAGGCGGCCTTCACGCTCCAGCATCTGCGCGCGCACCTCCGTGCCGATGACGGACTGGAAGTCACGCACCATCGCCGGATACGGATGCGGCCCCGCCGCCGTGCCGATGATGTAATAGGTGTCGTGGACGTTGGTGACCCAATCCCTCAAGGCTTCGTTCATCGAATCCTTGAGCGTTCCCGCGCCCGATGTCACCGAGTTCACCTTGGCGCCGAGCATGTGCATCCGCAGGACATTCGGCGACTGTCGCGCGACGTCGGTCGCGCCCATGTAGATCTCGCACGGCAGGCCAAAACGCGCGCACACCGTCGCCACCGCGACGCCGTGCTGCCCGGCGCCGGTCTCGGCAATGATGCGCGTCTTGCCCATGCGGCGGGCGAGCTGGATCTGGCCGAGGCAGTTGTTGATCTTGTGGCTGCCGGTGTGATTGAGCTCGTCGCGCTTGAAATAGATCTTGGCGCCCTTGAGGTGCTCGGTGAGACGCTCGGCAAAGTAGAGCGGGCTCGGCCGACCGCCGTAGTGCTCGAGCAGATCGCGCAGCTCGGCTTGGAATTTGCTGTCGTTCTTCGCCGCTTCGTAGGCGCTCTCCAATTCGAGGATCAGCGGCATGAGAGTCTCGGCGACGAACCGGCCGCCGAAGAGACCGAAGAAGCCGAGATCGTCGGGTCCACTGCGGAAGCTGTTCTGCGCGGTCGAGGGGGCGGCTGTGGGTTTGGCTGACATGAGGCTCACTTGATCCGTTTCGGGCGCCAGCGACGCGCGATCTTATGATGAGATCCGGGCTCTTGACGCCGGGCGCGGTTTCCACGCCCGACGAGACATCGACGATGGTGGCGCCGGTCGCGGCGATGCCGTCCGCGACGTTCTCCGCCGTCAATCCGCCCGACAGCATGAACGGCACGCGATCCCTGACCGCCGCGATGAGACGCCAGTCGAACGCGAGCCCATTGCCGCCCGGCAGCGCGCCGGCGAGATCCTTCGGCGCTTTCGCGTCGAACAAGATCAAGCGCGCGACGTCGACGTAGTCGAGCGCCCGCTCGGCGTCGCCCGCGCTCTCGACCTTAATCGCCTTGATGGCCGGCCGGCCCCAGCGTCGCACGACCTCTGCGACGCGCTCAGGCGATTCCGAGCCATGGAACTGGAGGAAGTCGGGCTCGACAGTCCTGACGATCCGCTCGATCGTCGCGTCGTCGGCGTCGACCATGAGAGCCACGATGCTTGCCCGACCGCGCGCGAGTTCGGCGAGCTCGGCGGCCACCTCGGGCGATAGGCTGCGCGGGCTCGGCGGATAGAAGACGAAACCGACGAAGTCAGCGCGCGCGGCAAGCGCCGCCTGGAGCGCCTCCGGCGTCTTGATCCCGCAGATTTTGACCTTCACGTGCATTGCGCGGTCCGATTGCTCGTTCCAATGGTAAACGGCCGCCT
>LNEA01000522.1 GCA_001464855.1 Rhizobiales bacterium Ga0077530 | reverse complement strand
CTGCGGCTGCCGCCCAACCCTGCCGAAGGGCACCAGATCACCGCGCCCTGGCCCGAGCCCAACGATCTCCGGGCACCGATGCCGCCGCCACCCCGGCAAGCCGGCCAGCCGCCGCCCTATCCCCCGGCGTACCCGCCACCACCTGTCCCGCCTTCCGGGACGCCGATGGCGCGCGCGCCCCAGCCCGAGCTCGATCATCGCGCCGCCCGTGGCATGCCGCCGCCAGGTAGCCGTGGCCACGCGCCGCCCGGCCGCGCGCCCGCGGTCGAGCAGGGCCAGCTCGTCGAGAACATCCCACGTCGGATGAAGGTCGGCGTTACCGAGACCTTTGAGGTTCGGATCGCACGCGACGACGTTGTCGATGTCGGGCGAGGCCTACCCGGTCGCGGCACGCCCCATCAGCACGCTCTGTTCATCACGCGCGCCATGAGCGTGCGGTTGCAGGGCGAGCCGGGACGTTTCTACATCGAAGCGTCATCGCCCGAGACCCAATGGACGGGATCTCGCAACGAGCACATGACCAGCGACTACGCTGTCTGGCGCTTCACTGTCATTCCCCAGCGGCGCGGATCCGCCCAACTCACGCTCGTCGTGTCATCTCGCACGATCGATCCTGACGGCATCGTCGCCGACACCAGCCTGCCGGAACAGCGCATCTCCATCCGCGTTTCAGCCAACGTCACCCGCGGCGCCAAGCGGTGGCTCGCGTGGCTGTCCGTCGCCATCCTTGGCGGTGTCATCGCCAAGCTCGGCGAGACGTTTTGGGAGCAGGGCCTGACACTCGTCCGCCAATTGCTGGCCATCTGATCATCGTTTCAGGAACGATAGACCTTCCGCCGCGTTTGCCATGCGGTGTGCAGCATTGTCGCGGCCGCGGGGAGATTGCGTGCAAATCGCGCAATCGTGATCACCTTCTGTCAGTCCCGACAAGGTGTTATCCCGTCTAGCTGGTTGACAGGCTGAGCCGCACGCGGTTTCAAGTCCGCATGAGAGTGGCGTATACGGTGAAATGATGATTGCCCCTGTGAGTTGGTTGCGTTGGAAGCTGTTGCAAAGTCGCGAGATCGGATCGCGTGAGGGTGCCAGCGGCATAGGAGCGGCAGCCGTCGCGATGGTCGCGGTCCTCGCGACCGGCGCGACCGGCCGCGCGATCCTCATCAACGAGACCACAGAGGTGCCCGCTTCGGTCACTATCGTCGGGAGCCAGATTCCCACCGCGGACGCCTGGACCGAGCGCCTTTCAGATCCCTCAGCATGGCGTGGTGGCCGCTATACCGGCGACCGCCGAGGCCGGCGATCGCTGCGACCGGATCGCGAGCCTGCCGATGAAGAGCCGTCGTGGTGGGACGACGATGAGGAGGAACGACCGCCAGAGCGCACAGGATTCAATGGCGGCACCTATCGCACGGTCTGCGTTCGCCTCTGCGACGGCTTCTTTTTCCCGATCAGCTTCGCGACGACGCCCGAGAATTTCTCCCGCGATTCCGACTCCTGCAGCGCGCGATGCGGATCACCGGCGCGCCTCTACGTCTATCCCAATCCCGGGGGCGAGCCCGAACAGATGGTCGGCCTCGATGGCAAACCCTACAGCGCGCTGAAATCGGCGTTCCTGTTCCGCACAAATTATGATGCGGCCTGCACCTGCAAAGCACAGCCCTGGTCTCAGGAAGCGCTCGCGCGCCATCGCGCCTTCGCGGAGGCACGCAAGAAGGCCGATACGCGGACAGTGGCTCGGACCATCCGGTCGGAGCAGCCCGCCAACCCGCGCCAAGCCGGGGCAGCAACCGAGACGAGCGGCTCGGCGGCATCCGTGCGGCCGGGTGGCGCAATGCTGCTCGGCGCCGATCAACCGCCGCCGCGCGCGTTTAGGAAGTCCGAGGTTCAGCCGAAAGCCGCCAGCCGCAGCGGCGGATCTTCCCGTGGCCGCAGCGACTGGCAGCGCCGCGCCTTCACCGGCGACTGACCGGGCCCAGGTTTTACGCCAGCAGATCTCGCAGCATCGGAATGAGTGGCAGATCTGCCGGCGGCATCGGGTAGTCGACAAGCTTCAGAGGTCGCACCCATTTGACACGCTGCCCCTCGCGCGGCGTGATTTCGCCCTCCCAGTTGCGGCAGAGGTAGAGCGGCATCAGCAGGTGAAAGTCCGCATAGCTGTGGCTCGCGAACGTATACGGCGCCAGGCATTCCTCGCACACGTCGATGCCGAGTTCCTCGGCGAGTTCGCGGATAAGCGCAGCCTCCGGCGTCTCACCCGGCCCGACCTTGCCGCCCGGAAACTCCCACAAGCCAGCCATCGACTTTCCCGCCGGCCGCTCGGCGATCAGCACGCGGTT
>LNEA01000521.1 GCA_001464855.1 Rhizobiales bacterium Ga0077530 | reverse complement strand
TGGCGCGCCGGCGTCGACGCCAACAGGATCGAGGCGCGGCTGCGCGAGGACAAGGCGCACACGATCAAGGCGGTGTGCGTCGTCCACAACGAGACCGCAACCGGCGCCACGTCGCGCATCGACGAAGTGCGCAAGGCGATCGACGCCGCCGGTCACCCGGCGCTGCTCATGGTCGACACGATTTCGGGCCTCGCCTCCGCCGACTATCGCCATGACGAGTGGGGCGTCGACATCACCGTGTCGGGATCCCAGAAGGGTCTGATGCTACCGCCGGGCATTTCGTTCAATGCCGTGTCGGACAAGGCCATTGCCGCGGCCAAGGCCTCAAAGACGGCCAAGTTGTTCTGGTCGTGGGAGGAAATGCTCGCCAACAATAAGAACGGCTACTTCCCCTACACGCCAGCGACCAACCTGCTCTATGGCCTCGCCGAGGCCATCGACATGCTCAACGAGGAAGGCCTCGACAACGTCTTCGCGCGTCACAAGCGCCATGGCGAGGCGACGCGTCGCGCACTCGCCGCATGGGGCCTCGAAAATCTGATTCTCGACGACCGCCACTTCTCGCCGGTGCTGACGGCCGTCGTCATGCCGGAAGGGCACAACGCCGATACGTTCCGCAAGATCGCGCTCGACCACTTCGATATCTCGCTGGGAACCGGCTTGTCGAAGGTCGCGGGCCGCGTTTTCCGGATCGGCCATCTCGGCGATATCAACGACTTGACGCTCGTCGGCACGCTCGGTGGCATCGAAATGACGCTCGGCATCGCCAAGGTTCCGCATAAGGCCGGCGGCGTCGCTGCCGCAATGCAATATTTGGCTCAAACGGCGAAGCCATTTCCGCCGGCGTAAGCCTCAAATTGCCGCATTCCGGCACCGAAATTCGTCTTCTGCGCCTAGAGCATCGGGGAATCACGTTATTCTCAAGTGAAGCAGAAGCCATAGGTGGAATCGCGAGATGGCATCATTTTTCGGGAAACCTGACCCGAGGCGCTGCGCCGCCGCAGTCATGATGCTGCTGCTGGGCGCCGTCACGATGGCGGGCGCCGCGGTCGCGCAAGGATCGGCGCCGGCGGAAATGAAAACGAGCGCCAAGCAGGCGATCCTGCTCGACGCCACGACGGGCGCGGTTCTGTTCCAGCATAACGCCGACGAACTCGCGCCGCCTGCGAGCATGAGCAAGCTCATGACGCTGGCTGTCGTATTCCGCGCCCTCAAGGAGGGCCGGATCAAACTCGAGGACGAATACCTTTTCAGCGTCAACGCTTGGCGCACGGGCGGCGCGCCATCCGGCACATCGGCAATGTTCGTGCCAGTGAATACGCGCGAGAAGCTCGACGAGATGCTCAAGGGGATCATCATCCAGTCGGGCAACGACGCGTGCATCGCCATCGCCGAGGGCATGGCAGGCAGCGAAGCCGCCTTCGCCAAGATGATGACTGACGAAGCCCGGCGGCTCGGACTCCCAAAGTCCACCTTCCGCAATTCCACTGGGTTGCATGACCCCGAGCATTTGATGACGGTGCGCGAACTGGCCCTGCTGGCGCGCCACATCATGCAAGCCTACCCGGAGCACTACCCGCTCTTTGCCGAGCGCGAGTTCCGCTATCGCAAGCACCGCTTCTTCAATCGCAATCCGTTGCTGCCCCTCGATCTCGGCGTCGATGGATTGAAGACCGGCTACATCAAGGAAGCGGGCTACGGGATCGTGGCCTCGGCGAAGCAGGACGGCCGCCGGATCATCCTCGCCATCAACGGCATGGAGAGCGCCAACGACCGCAAGTCAGAGGCGGTTCGCCTCCTGGAATGGGGTTTTAAGGGTTTCGGTGAATTCAAGCTGTTCGATCCCGAGGACGTGGTTGGGCGGGCGCGAGTGTGGGGCGGGGACCGCATGTTCGTCCCCCTCATCGGCGGCAACGACATCAACGTGCTGCTGCCGAAGGCGCAATCCGGGCAGCGGCTGCAGGCGCAGATCATTTACAACAGCCCTCTCAAGGCGCCGATCAAGAAGGGCGACGTGGTCGCGAAGCTGCGCGTCACGACCGCCTCACAGTCGGTCAATGTCGTTGACCTCAAAGCGGGCGAGGACGTGCCTGAGGCGGGCACGATGCGCCGCGGCCTTGACACGCTGGCGCATATGGCGTTCGGCTGGGTCCTGAAGTGACCCGGGGCGCAAGCAGCAGACGGCATGACCACAGCTCGAAAACCGGCGCCGTTCATCACCCTTGAAGGCGGCGAAGGCGCCGGCAAATCGACCCAGGCACGTTTGCTCGCGGATCGACTTGCCGCGGCCAGCATCGACTGCGTCGTGACGCGGGAGCCAGGCGGGTCGCCGTTCGCCGAAGAAATCCGGGAGCTGCTGCTCGGTGGACGATTGCCGGCCGGCACCGCAGCCCGCGCCGACCATGTCGCCCACACCATCGCGCCCGCGCTGGCCGCAGGTCAGTGGGTCATCTGCGATCGGTTCTCCGATTCGACGCGCGTGTACCAGGGTATCGCCGGCCGCGTGCCGAAGGCGACGCTCATCGAACTCGATCGCCTGGTTCTGGCCGGCCTTCGACCGAACCTGACACTCATGTTCGATCTCGCGCCCGAAGTCGGACTTGCCCGCGCCGGCGCGCGGCGCCCATCGGGGAGCGGCGCCGACCCGTACGAGGCGCGCGATCTCGCGTATCACCGGGAGCTACGCGACGGGTTCCGCACCATCGCTACGGACGAACCGGATCGCTGCGTGCTCATCGACGCGGAAGGCACGCCGGATCAGGTGGCGGCGCGCGTGTGGGCGGCGGTCGCGGCGCGCCTGCCAGAGGTCGCGTGATGGCACGTCGGGCCGCTGCCGCCGAGATCGAAGCACTTCCTGAAATCGATCGACTTGATGGGTTTCCCCACCCGCGCGAGACACGCGAGCTGTTCGGCCACGAAAACGCGGAGCGCGAACTCGCGGCATCCTTTACCGCCGACCGGATGCATCACGCGTGGATGCTGACCGGGCCCAACGGGATCGGCAAGGCGACGCTGGCTTACCGCTGCGCACGTTTCGCGCTGGCGCCGCCGAAGCTGCGCGAAGCTGCGGGCGACGGTCTCGCCATCCCGCCTGAGAGCATCACTGCCGGCCAGGTCCGCGCGCTGTCGCATCCGGGACTTGCGATCGTCCGGCGCGCCTACGATCAGAAAACCAAACGATTTCCAGCGACGATACTCGTCGACGAAGTGCGCGAGCTGCGGGGGTTCCTTGGCCGCACGGCGGATGAGGGCGCATGGCGCGTGGTCATCGTCGACAGCGCCGACGAGCTGAACCTCAACGCCTCCAATGCGCTGCTGAAGGTTCTCGAAGAGCCGCCGACACGCGTGCTGTTCCTGCTCGTCGTCGCTCAGCCGCAGCGCCTGCTGCGTACCATCCGCTCGCGCTGCCGGTCGCTTGATCTTGCCCCGCTGGGCACCCAGGATCTGCGCCGCGCCGTCACCCAGGCTCTTGCTACAGCCGAGACCGCGCCGCCGGCCGAAACCGATTGGACGACGCTCGAAACACTTGCCGAAGGGAGCGTGCGGCGCGTTCTCGATCTCGCAGCGGGCGACGGGCTCGGCCTTTACCGGCGCATCGAGGGCCTCCTGCGCAGCCTGCCGGCAATCGACTGGCAGGCGGCGCACACCCTCGGCGATGAACTCGGCAGCGCCGCCGCCGACCCGAGGCTAACCTTGTTTTTCGACCTCCTACTGGCCCTGATCGCCAGGCTCGTGCGCGCCAAGGCCAGCGGCGAAGGGACGGCCGACGATATCGCCCTCGCCAACCGCCTCATTCCGGCTGACAGGCTTGCCTCGTGGGCCGAGCTGTGGGAAACCATCGTCCGCGACAAGGCCGAAACGCTGGCGCTGAACCTCGATCGCCGAATGCTGATCCTCGACACGCTGGCGCGGGTGGCGCGCACCGCCGAGCCCGCTTAGGCGACCATCGCAGAACGCCGTCCGAGCCGAGGTAGCCAATCGCGCCGCGAGACTTTGCCCGCCGCGCCGCATCGCGCGTGCCCGACGGGCCGCAGGGAGCACCGATGCCATGAGCGGACGCAAGTCCTTCTACGTCACGACGCCGATCTACTACCCCAACGGCGAGCCCCACTTCGGGCACGCCTATACGTCGATTGCGTGCGACGTGATGGCCCGGTTTGCGCGTCTCGACGACCATCAGGTGTACTTCCTGACCGGCACCGACGAACACGGCCTCAAGATGAAACAGGCCTCGCTGCAGGCTGGCATTCCTCCGCAGGAACTGGCCGACCGCAACTCGGCGCGCTTCCGCGAGCTGTTCGCCACGCTCGCCATCTCGAACGACGATTTCATCCGCACGACGGAGCCGCGCCACTACGCCTCGTGCCAAGCGCTGTGGAAGCGGATGGCCGATGCCGGCGACATCTACCTCGACACGTACGCGGGCTGGTACTCGGTGCGCCAGGAAGCGTATTTCAAGGAGAACGAAACCACC
>LNEA01000520.1 GCA_001464855.1 Rhizobiales bacterium Ga0077530 | reverse complement strand
GCGGCGGCCTTGGTGAGGTGGGGATCGCGGCCGGCGCGGACCTGCCCGCGCGCCGCGTCGCGGGCATCGCGGGCGTCGGCGAGGCCCATCGACGGGTACTCGCCGACCGACAGGATGCGCCGGCGCCCGGCGATCGTGTAGCGCAGGCGCCAGAATTTGCCGCCCGTGTGCGAGACGTAGAGCCACAGCCCACGGCCGTCGCCGAGGTAGTAGCCCTCGGCCTTTCGCACCGCCTTGCGCACCGCCGCGTCGGTCAGCATCGTCCCTCGCCCCGATAGGCCGTTTTGAGCCTCGCGATGCGCCGCCGATGCGCCCTTGCGCGGCGGATTAGTGCGAACGGAGGCGAACGACAACGGACGACGTTAGGCCGGCAATGCGCCGAAAATCAAGGCTTTCTGAATGGAAACGAACGGCGCCGCACAGGTTGTTGGCGGAAGAGGCAGGAGTCGAACCCACCGAGAGCCGTCTCGCGACCCTCCCCGGATTTGAAGTCCGGCCGCCCCACCGGGAGCGTTTCTCTTCCAACGCGAGGCTTGATCGGGATGAGCCCGCCCTAGCCTCGCGAAAACAGGTCCCGCTTATGCGGGTTGATGCGGCGAATATCGCCGCGACGCATCGTCAATCCTTGGCGATCGAAGAACTCCAGGATCTGGATTGCAACCTTGCGACCATTATCGAGGCGGTCGCGAAAAGCAATGACCGTGAATTCTCCACCAGCGCCGGACGCGGCGAGATCCCGCGCCACATCCGCCATCTCGATCACGGTCGGCCCCAGAAAGTAGTGGTCCGGCGCGATCTCGTCCACATCACCGCGCCGCGCCGCGAGCTTGAAGAGCCGCCGCAGGAAGCCTTCATCGATACGCTGCGCCTTGGCGATGTCGCGCACGCGCGGCGGCCGGAACCGCTCGCCACCATTGAGCAGCGGCTTGATCCTCGACCAGATCAGCTCCTCTTCGTCTGAGAGCCGAACCTCGTGACCAGGGCGGCGCACCCAGGAACGGTCGAGCGCGACCTGCCCTTCCGCGACCAGCCGGTAGAGCGCTTGTACATAGACCGTGGCCGGCAGCCGGGGTGTCAGTGCGAGCCGCAATCGCTCCTGGCCCAATCCCGGGAGATCAGGCTTTTCGGCGTGGAACCGGCCGAGCGCCGCGACGGCATCCGCCGCGTAGCGCTGCCAGCTCGCTTGCAGCATTCCGACGACGCGATCGCCATCCGCGAACGTCACCAGATCGAGGTCGCGCACCGTCTCCTCGACCAGCTCGGCGGCGGCGGCGCGGTCGCGATAGAACGCTGAGATATCCACGATGCCGTGCCCGGCCTCGAGCATCTGTCGAACCATCCGCTTCGGATCGCCACCACATAGAATGTTCAGCTCTTCGCGACGGGCGGGCGTGGTACGGTTGCGCTCGGGCGGACGCAGATCGAGAATCACGCCGCCGCCGATGGTTCGCGTCGCCGCCGAATCGCGCAGGATGAAGCGATCGCCCGCAGCCATCGCGGCGGGCCGATCCAGCACGATCTGGGCGTAGTCGGTCTGGCCGGGCGCCACACCACCCGAGCGCAAGATGAGCACGCGCGCGTTGCGTTCGGCAGAGCCGTGATGGAATTTCACCGGAAGCCATTGCGACAGCGCCTTGCGCTCGCTCGCCAGCAGCGTCAGCGTCGCGTCGATGCGACTCACCGGATGATGCAGCGTCGGATCGAGCACGACGGCACCACGCTCCACGCTTTCCGGATCGATCTTGGAACCGACGAGCGCCAGGGCGCAACGCTGCCCCGCGAGCCCAAGTGTCGCCGACGTGTTCTGCGCGTGAACCGAGCGCACACGAGCTTCGATGCCCGGCGGCGAAACGAGCACGCGATCGCCGACGCTCACGCGACCGGATAGCACCGTTCCCGTTGCGACCGTACCGGCGCCGCGCAGTGAAAAGCTGCGATCGATCGCGAGGCGGAAGCGGCCGTCCGCGGAACGCACGCCCGTTTCGATCGCGGCCTTGTCGAGGTGTGCCAGAAGTTCGGCAATCCCCTCGTCAGTCACGGTCGAGACCGGGACAATCTCGGCATCGGCGAGGCCGGTTCCGGCAAGCGTCGCGCGGATCTGCGCATCGACTTCGGTGAGACGCTCTGCCGTCGCGACATCGCACTTGCTCAGCGCGACGACGCCGCGACGGATGCCGAGCAGATCGATGATCGCGAGATGCTCCCGCGTTTGCGGCATGACGCCGTCGTCCGACGCCACGACCAGCAGCGCGAAATCGATGCCGGTCGCGCCGGCGAGCATGGTGTGAACCAGCCGCTCGTGACCGGGGACGTCGACAAAACCGATGATGTCGCCCGAGGGCCGTGGCAGGTACGCAAACCCGAGTTCTATCGTAATGCCGCGCCGCTGCTCTTCCTTGAGCCGGTCGGTGTCGACGCCGGTGAGTGCCCGAACGAGGCTGGTCTTGCCGTGATCGATGTGCCCCGCCGTGCCGACGATCATGGCGCGGCCTCCACTGCAGGGAGCGCGCGCGCCAGTTCCTTGCCGCGCTCGACTTCGGCCGGCGTCAGCGAGGCAAAGACGGGACTGATGAACCGTTCTGCGAGCTTGCTGCCGCCCCAGCGCGCCCGCATCAGCCACGCATAGGCCGTGACTGGATCGCGCGGCACGCCCTGGCCGATGTGGTGCGCCGCGCCGAGCATCGCCTGCCCGTCGGCATCACCGAGCATTGCGGCTTTCCTCCACCAGGAAACGGCGGCGTCCACATCTCGGGCCGCACCGACCGCGTTGTGATGGAAAAGCCCGATGCGAGTCATTGAGGCAGCGACACCCTGTGCGGCAGCCGCCTGCGCCCATTTCATCGCTTCGGCATAGTCCGGCGTGCGGTCGTCGCCGTTCGCCAGCAGCCATGACAGCATGTCCTGTGCGGCGGCGTCGCCCTGTTCGGCGGCGCGGCGATACCACAGCTCGGCGTCGACGTCGCTTGGCGGCACGCCCTCGCCCTTCATGTATGCGTTCGCAAGATTGCGCTGCGCTTCGGCATGGCCCTGCGCCGCCGCCGCCAGAAGCCATTTCGCGCCGGCGGCCGGGTCGGCATCGGCGCCGAGCCCCCCGATCAGGCACATGCCGATCCCGTTTTGCGCGGCCGCGTTGCCGGCCTGCGCGAGCGGCAGCCAGACGGCGGTCGCGGCAGCGTAATCCGCGTTGGCGAATAGGATCATGGCATCGCGCAGTTGATCGCCTGCTGGTTGCGGCGGAGACGCCGCATCGTTGCGACCGAAGATGCGCGACATCAATTTCACGTCGACTGTTCCAACGCGGACGTGTCGATGTGCAGCCGCGCAAACTGCTCGACGAACAGCGTCTCGGCATCGAGACAGCGCAGGTCGAAGACCAGAGCACCCTTCTCGATATGCCCGATGACGGGAACGGGCAAACGACGAAAGGCGGTCGCCAGCGCCTCGAGCAGGCGCCCGGACTGCTTCTTCGCCCGCGGCACGATGGCGATGCCGGCGCTCGGGATCGTCTCGAGCGGCAACGCGCCGGAACCGATCTGACTTGCGCAATCCCGGTGCGACACCGCGAACGCATCACCGAGCGCGCGGGAGAGCGGCCCCTCGACCCGCCGCACCTGGGCACGAATGTCGTCGACCGGTCGCGTCAGAAATCCGAGTGTCGGCAAGAACTGCGGGAGCCGGTCCGGATCGCGGTAGAGTTTGAGCGTC
Source organism: Rhizobiales bacterium Ga0077530 (assembly GCA_001464855.1). Lineage (GTDB taxonomy): Bacteria > Pseudomonadota > Alphaproteobacteria > Rhizobiales > Hyphomicrobiaceae. Next base: position 302 of record LNEA01000520.1, on the reverse strand, counting down.
GCTTCGAGCGCCGCGAGACGGATCTTATCGAGCCGCAGTGCGCGCTTGATCGGATTCTTGGCGCACGCCTGTACGAGATCGCGCCGCCCGACGATGAAACCAGCCTGCGGGCCGCCGAGCAGCTTGTCGCCGGAGAACGTCACGAGGTCGGCGCCATCGTTGACGGCGTCCTGCACAGTGCGTTCGCGCTTGAGACCGTACCGCGCAAGATCGATGAGCGTGCCCGATCCCAGATCGTCGACCAGCGGCAAGCCCATCTCGCGCGCGAGTTCGGCAAGCTCGTCGGTGCCGACCTCCTTGGT
>LNEA01000519.1 GCA_001464855.1 Rhizobiales bacterium Ga0077530 | reverse complement strand
TCAGCGTGTCATCTTCGGACGTGGTCAGGGGCGCTTTGCTCATAACCTGGTCGATCTTCCCGTCTCAAGGCCTCGAACGCGCATCGTTCCCCTCGATTTAAGCCGTGCGAAGCGAGAGTGTGCGAATCCTAATCTTGACCGACCGACCTTGCGGCACCCTGACAGGATGGCTCGCCCGCCACGAACGTCCCACCAGTGCTCAAACCGGCCGGAACCTGCCGGTGAAGGAAAGTCCCGATACCGCCTGATCGATGGTGCCGGCTCTGCCGGTCGATAGCGCGCCGGTCGCGCGCGACGCAGGGTCACCCGGTTGCCGACCGGCGCGCTGCTCTGCAAACTGCGCGGCACTTTCTCGCGCGCCGCTGCCGGCAGAATCGCGTTGCTGGCCGCCCATCTGAGCCTCGGCCTGGCTCCCCTGACGCGCCTCCCGTTGGTCGCCCTCGCGAGTTGGCGCGTCGCCCGCACTCATTCGACCGACAGTCAACTCTGTGACCGCGTATCCGGCACCGTTCAATCGGGCCGAAAGTGTCCCGCGCTCCTGCTCGACCTTGCCGAAGGTTTCCGCGCGCTCCGCCTCGAGGTGCACGCGCAGATCACCGTCGCTGGCAGTGAGCACGATCGTCACGACGCCAAGCGAGTGCGGGTTGAGCTGAAGCTTGATCGAGCGGACGGCCGGCGCGAATGCGGGCGCCGCAGGGTCGGTGCCCGGCGCGGATCTCGCCGTAGCCTGCTCCGCCGGCGACTCCATGGCGCGCTGCACGCCGTCGGCGATCTGCTGGCCGATGCTGCCAATTACGGCGCCGTCGGCCGCCAGCGAAACCGGTGCAGGTGCGGTCTTGGCTTCAACCACGCGCCCCGAAGCTGTCGACATTTCGGAGGCGTCTCGTTGAAGCGCCTGCGATCGATTAAATCGAGCAGCGGCGGCGAGCGACAGCGGCAGTGCCCGATAGTCTGGTGCGCCGGCGCTCATGCCGAGCAGCCGGCGCGATTCGTGGGCAATCGGTTGGAAGTGAGTTTCCTGACGAACCACCCGGATGGGAATGGCACCGATATCCGGAACGTCGTCCGGTTGCTCGGATCCGACGAGCGCGTCCGGGTCTCCGTTTTCGTGGTCCATGCGCTTGGTTGCCGCCGCCGATCCGCCGGCGAGAGAGTGTCGATGCAGTGGCGCCACGAGATCCGCCGAAGAGGCCATCGTCTCGCGCGTGGCCGTAAGATCGCGCCCCAGCACGACCAGCGCATCACGTGCCTGATCGCTGCGAATCTCGGTCGACTGCATCGCCGAGAGGGCGGCGTTCGCGTCGGCCTGCGCCGTGTCCACGGCATTCGGCGATCGGGCGCCGTCGACGCCGATCATCGTCGTTGCTAAGCCAATATCGAGCTTTTCGCTCACAGCGTCGGCGCGCGCCCCCTTCTCTTCGTCGCCGGTCGCATTCGCGGCGCGACGCTCTCGGGCCTCAAGGCGATGGATGGCCCGCGTCGACGGCCTCGTAGCATCGCGCGGTTTTGCTGTGGCCTCGTCGCCGACGGCATCCTCTTTTGCTTCGCCTGCGGTTTCCGACAATGCCGCGGCAAAATCACCGTCCTCGACCCTGCGGCTGGATTGAGCGGAATCGCTACCACCAGGCAATGCGCGCGGGCTGGATGACGCTGAAGGGACGACCGAGGTCATTCGTCAATGTCCTTGAGTAATTTGTCGACATGAGCAATGCGCGCTAACGCATGAACTGCGGCCGGCGTGCCACCTGCGGATGACGGCGCTGGTGTTGGCGTTGGATCCGAAGAAGCCACTCGCGTCGGCGCTGTGCCGCCCGCAGGCGCGGGAGCAACCGCAGGCTTTTCGATGGGAAGTCCCGCGCGCGTCGGCGTTGTCTCCGCCGGTGCTGGAGATGCAGCGAGCGCAGCCTCGGTGGCCGGGAGGATTGGAGGTGGCTGCTCGATAAGCATGGCGACCGAGCGCGCAGCGTCAATCAACTCCTGCACCGACGCATTGCCACCAATCGACTGGGCTGCGGCAAGACGCGCCAAGCCGAGCTTGCGGTCACTGCCGATTACGAGCGCGCTACCCTCGTGGGCGAGCGCCCAGGCTTCGTCAACCGATCCCTTGCGCGCATATTTCTGTGCCATCCGCGCGGCATGGATCGCCGTCGCAAGACGTGACGATCGCAGGCCGGCCTCCGCGAGCGCGGAATAAAACATCACCAGCTTGTTTGGGTCGAGGTACTGCACGACGGCGTGCACCCAACGCGCCCCATCCGGTCGCTCGCTGTAGCCCCCCTCGGAGATCGCGTTGGCAACGGGACGGACCACCGCCGAAAGGAATGGCGAACGTGGAAAGCGCCTGAAATATCGCAGCGCGATCGCTTCGAACTTTGCCTGATCGCCCTGCGTTATTGTCGCCTCGATGGCGAGGCGCAGCGCCGTCTCCTCGACGAGCGTTCCCGGTGACAGAAGCCTCGCGTCATCACAGAGACGAACGACCCGCGCGAGATCGGTATTGGCAACGACGATTGCCTTCACCAGCGCGATGTGGCCGGCGAGGCTTGGCGGCAGATCATAGACATCAACCTTGTCGAGCAAACGCAACGTGACGCTGCGTTTGCCTTCCGCATACGCGAGTGCCGCCTGCGCGATGGCCAATTCGCTCTCGGCGAAGAACTTACGGCTGAGAACCAACTGCAGCAAAGTTGGATCGCCCCCGCTCAGCGCAAATTTGACGAGCGCTTCGCGGTTACGGACGGACGTCCAAACCTCCGGCGGAAAGGTCGACAATTCCTGCGCGATTTCGACGACAACGGCCTGCTGGAGCGGAACCGCCGCTTCGTCACCATGCGCGATGCGTTCCTGCAAAGCGCCGAGCATCCGCACAGCATGATGCGGCTGACGCTGCGTAACCATCACGGGCGGACGTTCGGCGATGACGCCGGCCTCGCTTGGAGGCGCCGCAAAAATCGGAGTCGGGCCGCCGACGACGATGGCCGCCAGCGCGGACGCCGCACAGCCCGACAGCAAGCCGCGCCGACGCGCCAGAACAGCGGATGATGGCGACCTGCCGCTCATTCAGGCACCTGCTGCAGGAGAATCTCGATCCGACGATTGCTGGCCGCCTCGGGATCACCGGGTTCCTTCAACTTGCGATCGGCGTACCCTTCGATCCTATTGAATCGGGCTTCGTCGATCCCCGAGCGCACGAGCATCGCGTAGGCCGCTTCGGCGCGCGACACCGACAAGCGCCAGTTGTTACTCTTCTCGGTGCGATAGACGCGGCTATCGGTGTGCCCGCGCACAACGATGCGCTTGCTGTTCGCCGCCAGCACCGGCGCGATGCGGTTTATGAGTTCGATCGTCTGACGGCTCGGCTCCGACGAGCCGATGGAGAACATGCCGAAGGTGCTGGTGTCGGTGAGGCTCAGGACAATTCCGTTCCCTTCCACGGTTACTTCGATGCCGGGGCCGCCGTCGCCGGCAACCGGCTTTACCGCACTGCGGATGTCGCGCAGCACACCGGACGCAGCGGCTTCGAGTTGCGCCTTGGAAGGGGCCACTCCGGCAGCCGCCGCTTCTGGTCCGCTCAAGGCTTTGGCCTCACCGGCCTTGCGCTCACCCGTCTTCGCTTCGCCGGATTTGGCCTCACCCACCTTCATCTCACCGGAGCGGGCGTCGCCTGCTTTGACCTCACCCGATTTCGCGTCGCCGGCTTTGGCTTCGCCGGCCTTGCGCTCACCCGTCTTCGCTTCACCGGATTTGACAATCCCTGCCGGAGCCTCGCCAGTCTTCATCTGCTGACGTGGGGCTGCGCTTGGCGCGGGATCCGCCGCTCCATCGCGCGTCTCTGAAACTGGTCCGGCGCCCTGTGGGTCGCGCAGATCGCTGCCGGGACCGCTGCGACGAAGCTCCTCGATCAGTTTGCCGGCATCGAGCATCGCTGTCGGCGGCAGGGCTCCCTGCTCGCTCGCCGGCGTTCCGTGCCTCGGCCCCTTCGTCGTATCCTTGTCGGCGCCTTCAAGCGACATGAGCTGGCCCGGAGCGAACGGATTGAACGGATCGCGGAAGGCGCGACCGGTCTCGACAGCGCGGCCACCCTTCGTCGCATTCCCGTCCCGGCCGAATGGCGCTTCCGTCGGCTCAGGGGCCGCACCCGGATTTTCGTCCGTCCCAAGTTGCACGGCTTCGCCGGGCTGGAGCGGTTGCGCGTCGGACTTGGACTTGCTGTCCGACTTGCCTTGCGACTTCGTCTTCTCCGCTTTTCCTTCCGCCTCTTCCGCGTTGGCCTTGCCGTCGACGTCGCGCAGACCTTTCTTTCGGATCACGTTGTCTGACAGCTTGATCGGATTGAAATAGCTGGCGACGCTCGCCTTCATCTCCGTATTGGAAGCGTTGACCAGCCACATGACGAGAAAGAACGCCATCATCGCCGTCATGAAGTCGGCGTACGCGATCTTCCAGACGCCGCCATGGTGCCCTTCTTCCTCGGCGTGTCCGCGGCGAACGATGATCTGGATAAGTTCGGCCGGAGCGTCTTCTGGCTTCGACATCAGCGCAACACTCCGTCTAGCCGTGACAGCCAATCGGCGAGCCGTGTCTCGATGACCGTATCGTTGATCTTGACGCGCACTTCAGCGACATCGCCGGGCAAACAACGCACGCTGCCGGCGGGTGCCCCACGCCGTCCCATGGCTTCGCCGAGGGCTTCGCGCACCGGCTCGACCAACTCTCGCGGACATGCCACGTCGATCGTCATTCCGTCTGTCAACTCCACCATGTCGCTCAGTTCTTCGACGAAACTGGCAATTGCAATCTTCGTGACGCTGGTGCGCAGGACCGGCACCAACGCGGTTGCCACGTGCGTCGAAATCGCCAAGCGTGCCCGCTCGATCCCGACGCGAACCTCATCGGCGAGCTGCTCCGCCAGCGCCTTCGAAAATACGCTTCGCACTTCCTCAAGCCGCCGCTCGAAGTCGATCGACAATTCCGCGGTCTGCGTCTCGATCTCCTGGCGTTCCTGCGCACGCCCCGCGGCAACACCTTTCTGGTAGGAATCCTGCAGACGCTGCGCGAGCATGTCCGGCGCCGGCGCCGATTGCGCTGCCGGCGCGGGCACGGCCTTCTGCACCGACACCTGCACTGGCGTCGATGCTCCTCCGTCCCCGCTCGCAAACTCCCTGAGAAAGTGATGTATCGGCCGCGCCATCACGCGCCCTTCGGGTTCTGCATCCAGCCCTTGAGGACTTTCGTCACCTCGGCCGAATCCGACTCCACGATGGCTTCCAGTTTCTCACGCATCGCCATGTTCTTCTGGCGACGTGGCCCTTCAGGCAATGCGCCGCCGCGCGCGCCTTCGATCATTCTGTCGGAAGAGATCGCCGCCGTACCGACACCTGCACCCGGCGCCGGCAGCGCGGTAGCCGAGGCACCTTCCAACGCTGCGGTCGGGACGTTGGACGCTTCAAGCGCAGTGACCGGCGACTGCGCCAACACGCGCGTCAACGGCCGCACACCGAACCAGACAACGAGGAAGGCGACACCAAGCATCGCCGCTGCGTTCATCGCCGTGCCCGCATTCATGAGCATATAGTCGCGGATACCCGGATTGGCCTCGGGGGCCAACGCCCCCTCGCCCGCAGCAAAGTCAGCAGCAACGATCTCGATCTTGTCGTCGCGTTCGGCGCTCGCGCCCGTCGCCGCCGAGACGAGCCGCTTAAGGTCGGCCAATCGCGCTTCCTGGGCGGCGGGAGTCGCCTCGCCACCAAGTGAATCCGCGAGGTGCTTGCGGCTGATCACGACTGCGATCGCCATGCGCTGGAGCCGATAGCCCTCGCGGACAGTCTGGACGACTTTTGAATTGAGCTCGTAGTTGACCAGTTCCTCGCGCCGATCTTCCTTCTGGCGGCGCTTGTCGCCATCCGGCTGACCTGCATCTTCCTTCGGAAGGTTGGCTACGACGCCGACCGCAGACTTGCCACCGCCACTGTCTTCGGACTGGCCGGACTGCTTGACCGTCCGCACCGAGCGCTCGATGCGGGATTTCGGGTCGAAGACGGTTTCATTGACCTGCTGGCGGTCGACGTCGAGACGGACCGTCGCGCTGATCTGGAAGTGGCCGGGGCCGAGAATGGCGGCAAGCGTCCGGCTGGCGCGGCGCTCCATCTCGGCGGCCATCGTCTTTTCCATTTCGGCGTGCTTGTGCGAGCCGAGACTCAAGTCGTCGCCACCCGCCGCCAGGAGTCGCCCATCAGTTCCGGCGACGCTGACCTGCTCCAGCTTCATGCCCGGCACCGCCGCGGCGACGATGTGGCGCACCGCCTGCGCCGACGAATTCTGCCAGCGATCACCGACGCGGAGCAGCACCGAGGCCGATGGCTCCCGACGCTCGCGGCGGAACGATCCAGGATCAGCCAAAACCAGATGGACGCGGGCGGCGGCGACACCGTCGAGCGCCTGGATGGTCCGCGCAATCTCGCCTTCGAGCGCGCGAACACGCGTCACTTCCTGCATGAATGACGTAAGGCCGATGGATCCCATCTGATCGAAGAGTTCGTAGCCCGCGCGCGAACTCGACGGCAGCCCCTTCTGCGCCAATAGCGAACGCGCCTTCGACGTCTGGCCGAACGGGACGAGGACTGCGCTGCGCTGCTCGTTGACATCAAAGGGAACGCCGGCCTCCGACAGCGCGGCCGTGATCCGCGAAACGTCCTGCGCGGACAATCCGGTATAGATCGGCTGCATGACCGGCCGACCAAGAAAGACGGCAGCGGTTCCTACCGCCGCGATGACCGAGAGGCCGACCAGGGCGAGAAGCATGAGACGACGCGCACCGAGCGCCGCGAAGCCCGCCACGAGCCGAGAGAATTGTTCACTGCTGAGCATCACCACACTTGCGCGATTGGAAGGGCTCGATGGCTAACCATCGACCAGCAACCTTGCGCGAAGATGTTGGAGAGCGCCGCGGCGGCGCGGACGAATATCGAAGTGGCTTTAATGCCCGCTGGCCGACAGGCGGCGGAGCAACCAGAGAGTAAGCGCAGAAAAGAAAACGCGCGGGCCCCCGATCGAGGAGACCCGCGCGCCTTGGTGTGGTGAGCCTTAGCCGCGGAACAGCGAGAGGATGTTCTGGCTGGAGGAGTTGGCGATCGACAGCGCCTGGATGCCAAGCTGCTGCTGAACCTGCAGGGCCTGGAGGCGGGTCGATTCGGCGTTCATGTCCGCGTCGACCAGCGTCGAGATACCACGATCGAGAGCGTCCATCAGGCTGCCGACGAAGCTCTTCTGGATGTCGATGCGCTTCTTGGTCGAGCCGAGGTTGCTGGCCGCCGTCGTCATCTCCGACAGAGCCGCGTCAACGGCCTGGATGTAGTCTTCCATGTCGTCATCGGAGGCGCTGGTGATGTCGATTTCGGCCGTCGTCGCGTTGGCGTCATCGTAGTTGACGAGGACGATCGTGCCGGCGGCGTCGATCGAGCCACGAGCAGCGTTCGCCGCATCGGCGTCGGCGCGCGTCAGACGCGCGGAACCGAGGATGCCGAGCGCTTCCGGACCGGCCGAGCCGCTGTCCGCTACCGCACCCGTCGTGCCGTCGGTGTTGGCGTCGAGCAGGAAGTTCGAACCGACGTCGATCGCAAGAGTGCCAACCGCGACTTCGGAACCGTTGACGCCCGAACTGCGAGCGAAAGAGGAGACGACCGAAACCTCGGCCTGATAGGAAGCCGAGCCGGTGTCGACACCGAGCCAATTCTGGCCGGCAATCGCGGCACCCTTGGCGATCGAGCGGAGCTGGTTCTGCAGCTCGTCGATTTCCGACTGCACTTTCGCCTTGTCGACGCCGGGCTGGCGAGCGGCAACGAGCTTGGCGCCCATGTCTTTGACGAGGTCGATCGCAGCGTTCATGCCGGTGTAGGCAACGTCGATCGTGGCAGCGCCAATCCCGAGCGCGTCATTGACGGCCGAGAGCGACTTGTTGTCGGCGCGCATCGAGGTTGCCATCGACCAATAGGCCGCGTTGTCCTCAGCCGTCGCAACGCGAAAGCCGGTCGAGATCCGGTTCTGCGTCTGCAGCATGCTTTTGTTGGTTGAATTGAGGCTCGCCAGCGCGGTTTGCGCAGCGTAGTTCGTGTTGATGCTATTGCTCATTCGTATGCCCCTTGAGGAGTTGTGATTCTGTGCGGGACATACCGGACTGGCCGGTAAAGCGGATCGGCATCATGCCCTCGGAACTCATTCCTGATCGGAACGCCCCCCCGAGTCCGCTATGCACGCCACTTATACAGTTGGATGTACTAAGCCTCAGTTAATCTTGTTCGTCGAATTAGCCAATAGGAATTCGCGCCTACTTACGACTTTGCTGAGGACGTCACCCGAAAGAGCGCACCAGTCCACCGACAAGCAGATTCCAACCGTCGATGAGGACGAAGAAAAGCACCTTGAACGGCAGTGAAATCGCCGTCGGCGGCAGCATCATCATGCCCATCGACATGACGAGCGTTGCGACGATCAGGTCGATGACCAGAAACGGCAGGATGATCAGAAACCCGATCTCGAATCCGCGCCGCAGTTCCGAGATCATGAAGGCCGGCACCAGAACGCGCATGTCGACTTCCGTCGGTTGAACCGTCTCTCCCGGTGCCGGTGGCGCGGCGGGCGGGGTCGTGGCTGCGCGAGACTTTGCGACGCCCTCAAACAGCGCGATGTCTTTCTCGCGGACGTTCGCCTGCATGAATTCACGCAGCGGTTTCGTCATCCGCTGGTAGGCCTCCCGCTCGTCGATCCGGTTCTCCAAAAGCGGCTGAACGCCTTCGTTCCACATCCTGTCGAAGACTGGTGCCATGACGAAAAAGGTCATGAACAGCGACAGGCTGATGAGCACGATGTTGGCCGGCGTCGACGGCAGGCCGATCCCTGAGCGCAGGAACGAGAGCGCAATGATGAAGCGCGTGAAGCACGTCACCGTGACAAGAATTCCCGGCGCCAGCGACAGCACCGAGAGCAGCGCAATGAGCTGCAGGATTCGTCCGCTCGTCGCTCCCTGGCCTTCCGGGATGAGGTCGCGGAGATTGATCGACTGCGCGATCGCCTCCCCCGGCAGCAGGAGCGCGACCAGCACGAGAAGGAGCATCCCGCGCTTCATTCGACGACCAGTGAACGGAGGACGACGCCGCGTGCACGGCCTTTGCTGCGCAATCGCGCGATTTCGGACAGATCCTCACGCAGGTACTCGATGCCGACGGCGCTCTCGACATGCGAAAGCGGCACTGTGCGCAGGAAGCTCATCAAATCTTCGGAAATCGTCTTGAGAAGAAGCGTTCGGTCATCCTTCTCGCCCGTCTCGACAACGACCGAAAGCTCGAGCCGAGCCCAGCTCTTTTGCGGCCCGGCGAGGGTCACGAGAATCGGATCGAGACCGATCACCTGCTCCTTTTGTGCTTCAGCAGGCGCTCCTGCAGCCGCACGCTTGCCCGCAGCCGCGGCCTCCCCGGCTTTTCCCGATGAGGCCGGAGCGTGTGCGTCCTGCTTGCCGGCAGCCGGCGCTTTGCCTTGCGCGCCCGCCGTATCGGCATTGAGGAACGTCATGCTGAAGCCGGCGCCCGCCCCGGCCCCGAGGACGGCGAGAAGCAGCAATGCGACGACAAATCCTCCTTTGCCGGCGCTCGCTTCCTTGACTTCTCCACCCTCGGCCATCGGCCCCGCTTCCGGTTCAGTGCGTGTTCGTCTCTCGCTCAGATTCGATCGGCGGCCCGCCTCGTCGATGCGCGTGTGCGCCGCAGCTCGATCGGCCACGCTTTAAAACGGACTGTACTTGTCGATTAGCTGATGCCCCCAGGCGGGCTGCTGGACTTCCATGCTCCGCCCACGACCGCCGTACGAAATGCGCGCCTCGGCGATTCGCTCGTAGGGAATCGTATTGTCGGCCTTGATATCGGCGATGTTGACGACACCCGTGAATGTCAGCACGCGCAGTTCGAAATTGACGCGCACCTCCTGCGATCCCTGGATCAGCAGGTTGCCGTTCGGCAACACATCGGACACCACCGCCGCCAACCGCAGGTCGATGCTTTCGGAGCGCTCGATCTCACCCTTGCCGTCCTGGGCTGTGTTCGACTTCAACCCGGTCGCTCCAGTGCCTTTGCCCGCGGCCTTGGCCCCGATGGCGTCGATGTCATATGCGACGTCGAACCCGAACCCGTGTGACGCATCACGCGTTCGTTTCGAGCGGTTATCGAGTGTCGCCTTGTCCTTGATCGAGATCATGACCGTCAGAATGTCGCCCAGCCGGCGCGCGCGGCGGTCACGAAAGAGATCGGCCCCGCGATTGCTCCACAGCGATGTGGTCAAATGCGGCGCGACAGGTTTCTCAGGTACAGGGAGTGCAGGCGCATAGGCGACCGGCGTCACCTGCGGCTTGATGCCAGCGCCGACGGGGCTGAGCGACGGTTCCTTGCCGATTTCGGTCGGCTTCGACGAACAACCGACGGCAACGGTCGCAGCCATCGCAAGCGCGAGCGTCCGCCCGCGCCACAGCGCCAGACTCGTGTCCCGAAACCCACGGCTCGCGCGTTGTAGTGTCCGATCAGCGCTCAAGATCGTCCTCCGGGATCGGATTTCCTCGACGCGCCCAGCAAGATCATCTGGAGACGCGCGGCCTTGTCAGACGGCATATCGTTGAGGATCTGGCTCGCGACGCGCGGCGAAAGCTTGCTCAGAATCGCCGCAGCCGAGCTTTCCTCAAGCTTGGTGAGCTGCTCCGACGCCGCGTCGGGGCGCATACCGGAATAGATCGTCACGAGCTGATCGCTGGTCCGGCTGGCGAAGTCCTCGCGCCGCGCCACCCATTCCTTGAGTTCGGCAATGCGCGATTCGATTTTCGCAAGCCGGTCGTCAAGTTCCAATCCAAGCGTCTTGAGCTCAGCCGTCTGATGCGCATAACGAGCCTCGCGGGCGGGCTCAAGCACAGCTTGACAGTATTGATCTGCCACGGATGCTGTGGGTCGCGCCTCCGGGACCAGGGGACGCTTGACCTCGGGTGGCATGACGACAACGGGGCGCTGCGGCTGCCCGCGCGGCGCGGCGGTTGGCGGAGTTGACTGTGCCCCCTTGGGCGCACTCTTGCCGGCAGGCGTCTGGCCAAGCGCCGGCGCAGCAAGCGTGAGCAGCGCCGAGACGACGCCAGTCGCGATCATCATCGCGACCGCCATGCCTCCCTGCCCCACCCGCTTGCGCACCATCATACCGTGAACCTCCACATCACTGCGCTACTGGACCACGAGGTCCGCTTGCAGCGCCCCCGCCGACTTGATCGCCTGCAGTATGGCGATGATGCCGAGCGGCTTCAGTCCCATGCGGTTCAATCCCGTCACCAGGCTTTGCAGATCGACACCGTTGATGACCGCGAAGTTGCCGTTTTCCTGTTGCGCCGTGACCTCGGTAGTCGACGTCACAACCGTCTGGCCCTTCGAAAACGGCGCCGGCTGCGACACCACAGGCGTTTCAACAACCCGCACCGTCAGATTGCCGTGCGTAACCGCGACCTGGCTGACTTTGACATTGCGGCTGATGACAATCGTGCCTGTGCGCTCGTCGATAATGATGCGCGCCGGCGTGTCAGGGGCGACTTTGAGCAGCCCGATCGCGGCGAGAAAGCGCGCAGGGCTCGTGCCCTTCGGCAC
>LNEA01000518.1 GCA_001464855.1 Rhizobiales bacterium Ga0077530 | reverse complement strand
CACGAGGTCGAACATCTCAACACGATCTGGCACCGCCTCGACCCCTGGCCTGATGTCGTCGAAGGGCTGACGCGGCTGAAGCGGCGCTACATCATCGGCACGATGTCGAACGCCAACATCGGCCTCGCCGTGCGGATGGCCAAGCGCGCGGGACTGCCATGGGATGTGATTCTCGGTTCGGAAGTTTCGCGGGCCTTCAAGCCGACGCCCCAGGCCTACCTGGGCGGCGCCGCCGCGCTCAATCTCAAACCGCACGAGATGATGCTGGTCGCCGCCCACAACGGCGATCTGGCCGCAGCGGCCAAGACGGGATACCGCACGGCATTCGTCGTCCGGCCCGACGAGTACGGCCCGCGCAAAGCAGCCGACGTCGCAACCAACCATACCTGGGACGTCTCGACCGACAGCTTCATCGGCGTCGCCGAGGCGATGGGCTGCCCGCGTCGGTGATGAGGTTTCTGTGAGCGGAAAGCGGCGGGACACAGTGTGTCCCGCCGCTTGCGTTTCGGTCGATGCGATGACTGTGCCTCAGTCCGCGCAGTACTCGTGACGCGCGGCTGTACGTGCTGCTGGCGCACGATCACGCCAGGGCTGGAGGTCATGATCTGGCGGCCTTGCGGCGCCGCGATCGGCGTTTGCGCAACGGGCGTCTGTCCGAGCGGCGCCTGGGCAATCGGTGCCTGGGCGGTGGGGGCGCGAACCGCAGGAGCGCGGGGCGTTGGCGCTTGGGCTACGGGCGCCTGGGCGCTCGGTGCCCGGGGTGCCGGGGCCTGAGCGACCGGTGCCGGAGCGGTTGGCGCGGTGGCCACCGGCGCAGGCGTTGTGGCCGGTGCATTGAACGCCGGCGCATCGGTCAGCGTCGGCGATGATGTCGTGGTGGGTGCGGGCGCCTGCGCAATCCGATCGAAGGGGAGTTGTGTCACGTCGTTGGTGGTTTCGGGGGTTACGAGCTGGGCGGTCACGCCGGGGACGAGGCGGCTGAGGCCGAGGTCCGATGGCGCGAGCACGGCGGCGGCGCCTGTCGCACCGGTAACAGCCAGCACCGCAGCGGTGCCGAGGATCACTTTCCGAGAGAACATCCGGTAGTGGAATTTCATTGAAGCCTCCTGTTGGCGCACAGCCGAGAGAAATGTGTGAACGGCATTTAATGGATGAAATACGTCGTTCAATAGCCGGCGTGCCGAACGTTGTTCACAAAAGTGTGAGGGTGAGCCGAACCAAGGCGTACGCTGATGCAACTCAAATATTTGGTTCTGCTGAGCTGTGTAGGCGTTCTCAACTGGCAAAAGCCCATTGGCACTGCGCCGGACGCACGGTAACCTTTCAGATGTCCGGACGAGGCGGCGGCCGGCAATTTAGTGCGACCCCCGGCGCCTGGGCATTCCCGCTCATTTGTGACGAGCCATCGACCGTCCGCGCCGAGTGCCGCTCGGGCGGGCCCGCGAGGAGACGACCGTTCGATGCCGACCATTGCGCTCACTGTTAACGGCGCGCCGCACCGCCTCGATGTTCCACCGCACGCGCTGCTCGTTGATGTGCTTCGCGAGACGCTGGCGCTGACCGGCACCCACGTCGGCTGCGATACCAGCCAGTGCGGTGCGTGCACGGTTCATGTCGACGGCCGTTCGGCAAAAAGCTGCACGATGCTGGCTGTCCAGGCCGACGGTACGGAGATCACGACCATCGAGGGGCTCGCCAAGGGCGCGACGCTCCATCCGATGCAGGCGGCATTCCGCAACCATCACGGCCTTCAGTGCGGATTCTGTACGCCGGGCATGATCATGGCCGCCGTGGCGCTGGTCGAGGCGACGCCGCATCTGGATGAGGCCGCGGTACGCCACGGCCTCGAAGGCAATCTGTGCCGTTGTACGGGGTATCAGAACATCGTCACGGCCGTTCTCGACGGCGCGCGCGCGATGGCGCCCGGATCGGAGAGCTGATCGACATGGCACTGCCGACATTCGACTATATTCGCCCGACCGATCTCGCCGCTGCCCGTGACGCGTTCGCCGAGGCTGGCGACGCGCGCTATCTCGCCGGCGGCCAAACACTCATCCCGGTCATGAAGCAGCGGCTCTCGCAGCCTGCAGCGGTCATCGATCTCAGTGGGATTGCAGGCTTGAAGGGGATCAGCGTCGCGGAGGGAATGGTCACGATCGGCGCCATGACAAGCCACGCCGAGGTGGCGACTTCACGCGAGGTGCAGGCGCAGATCCCAGCGCTCGCCCACCTTGCCGGCATGATCGGCGATCCACAGGTGCGCAACCGCGGCACGATCGGCGGCTCGCTCGCGAATAACGACCCTTCGGCGGATTATCCGGCGGCCGTTCTCGGGCTCGGCGCGACCATCCATACCGACAGCCGCGCGATCCCGGCCGATGAATTCTTCGATGGATTGTTCACGACATCGCTTACCGATGGTGAGGTCATCCGCAGCATCGCGTTTCCCGTGCCCGCGCGCGCCGCTTACGTGAAATTTCGCCATCCCGCGTCACGCTTCGCGCTCGTCGGCGTCATGGTGAGCGAGGGACAGACCGGTGTGCGCGTTGCCGCGACCGGCGCCGGTGCGAGCGGCGTTTTCCGAGTCGCCGAGATGGAAGCGGCGTTGGCGAAGAGCTTCGCCGTCACGGCACTCGACGGTATCACCGTCTCCGCCGACGACCTCATCGTCGACATGCACGCGTCGACCGCCTATCGCGCCAACCTCGTCGCTGTGCTCGCCCGCCGCGCCGTTGCCGAGGCGGTGGGCTGAGCGGCTACTTCGTGTAGCGCCAGTACGCGCCGCTATCGCCCTGGATCAAGTGGAACTCGGCGCCGCGCGTGCTCGGCGGTCGCATGCCGCTGCTGATCAGCCGGCGGATGTCGCCAAGCAATGCCTCGCGATCGGCGAACGTCGAATGATTGACGGCAAAAAAGCTCGTGTCGAGGCTGGAAATATCGATCGTGTCGGCGGCGCCGGGCACGACCACGGGACCGCCCGTCGGGACATATCCGGCGGGAGATTCGCCGAGTCGGGTGAAGCGGGAGGCGGCGAGCGCACGGTCGTTCGACGACGCGTAGAGGGTCATGCCACGACGCAGGCCCGTGATCTGCGCGCTGATCAACTCAAAACTTTCGCGCGTCACGTCCGGGGCCGCGAGAATGATCTCACCGAACCGTGGCTTGCCACTGCGCGCGATCTGCGGCTCGCTGCGTGAGATGTCGCGCAGCACTTCGAGCAGTGGGTCGGCGCCCATGCTGTGCGCGATGAGGTGGACTTCCTTGGCGCCACTCTCCTTGGCAACCGTATCGATGAATTCGCGGAGCTGGTCGCGGGCATCACGCGCGCGACCGCGATCGAGAACGTAGCCGGTCAGGCCGGCCACCGAAGGCCAGCTATAGACGAACGGAATGCCGTCGAAGTCGAGGTCGTAGGAGATCTGCGCGGCGCGGAACAGCGCATCGTCGAACGTGACGAAATAGCCGTGCACGAAGACGAATGCCTGGTCCTTGAAGCGGGTCGACTTACTCAGCTTCTGGCGCGCCTGCTGGATGAAATCGTTGCGCGACAGGGTATCGACGGCGAGCAATGTGAAGTCGCGATCGGGGTTTTCCTCGCGGAATGAAAACCGCGCGACGACAAGATCCCATTCCGGACGTGGGATCGAGCCCTTCTCACGTCCCTCCTTCGGCACGGTCACGACGGCCTTGCCGAGCGTGAGCTGATTGGACCGCCCAGTGCCGAACGCCGCGACGGGACGGCCGAACTTCACCCGGTCGGCCTCGCGCTTGCGGTCGGTGCCGAAGAACACGTCGACTTCGGTATAGGGCTTGTCCGGTTGCGGAGCGGCGCCGCTGCCACCCGAGGGCTCTGATGGCTGCGATGTAATAACCGGCTGGTCGGCTGGCGGAGCGGTGGACGGTGCCGTCCCGGGCGTTGTCAGGCTTCGAGTGCGGGTTCTCGGCTCGATGGAACGCTCGGCCTCGCGCGATGCATCGACGGACTTACGCGCCGCGCCGCCCGCCGCAGGAGGCGGTGGCTGCGATTGGATCGTCGGTGGCGGAGGCTGTGGCTGTTCCGAGCGCGCTGCTGGCCGTTGCGCGGATCGCTCGGTGACGCGCGGTGGTTCAGTCCGTTCCTCCTGCGAGCGTTGCGCAGGCTTCGGCGCCTCGAACTTGAACTGGCGCGGCTGTGCCGTGCGATCGCGGGCCGCGGGACCGGGTTGGAGACCCCACACTTCGATTGTTGCGGCGCGCGCCGACCGATCGACGCGCGAGAAACGTATGGTGACGATGCGGATGGGGCGGGAATCGCTGGTCGGTGCGAAGACGCGGCTCTGGGCGCCGGGCGCGAGACGGAGCGGTGGTGACAGATTCTCGCTGTGCACGCGGCCGGATGCATAAACGATCGAGATTTGCTCGATGGCGATGGTGCCATCGTCGACAGCGATGCGGATGCCCTTGCATCCGCTGGTCCATCCCGATGTATCGACGATCACCTGCTTGGCGTTTGCCGATGCAACAGCGCTGTTGATGCGCGCCCAATGATCCTGCGCAACAGCGCCATTGGCACCGGCGATCGAAAACACCGCCCACAGGAACGTGATGAACCACTTCGTCATGTTCTCAACCCCGCTCGAACGCCGATGTCGACCGCCACAGTCTGGTCGGCGCTAAAAGCCATTGTTGTCAATCGATCGCACATTCCCATTCGATTGCGACAACTTGGGGACACGAACCGTTACCCGTTGAGGTTGGTTCGGCTGTGGCGACTGTCCTGCGCACTCTTCTACGCCATCCCCAGCCGGCGCGCCAATTCGTCATCCCAGAACGCGGCTTCTATCTTGTGTCCGTCGGGATCGCGCAGAAAACTTCCGTAGTAGGGCTCGCCATAATCGGGGCGTGGGCCGGGTTTGCCGTCATCGGTGGCGCCCGCTGCGATCCCGGCGGCGTGGAAAGCGTCGACTTCGGCTTTCGAGGCGGCGACGAAGGCGATGTGCGTGCCGTTCCCGACAGTTGCGGGCGCGCCATCGTACGGCTCGTGGATCCAGAATTCAGGATAAGCGCGACCGTAGGCGACGGCTCCGGGATGCTCCATGACGCGGCGTCCGCCGATCGCGCCCACCACAGCGTCGTAGAAGACCAGGGCGCGCATAAAATCGTTGGTGCCAATCGAGACATGCGACAGGATCGAGGGGTTGGGATGGCTGTCGGGTTCGGCCATGAGCATAGACTCCTATGTCGCACGCGCCCCGCTCACTGCGAGCGATGCATCGCGGCACAGGATAGCGCGGCTAGATTTTGAGCGCGATGTTGCGGCGTGCCGTGGCGGCCGTCAGCGTATTGCGCAACAGGCAGGCGATGGTCATCGGCCCAACGCCGCCCGGCACGGGCGTGATCGCACCGGCAACTTGGCGCGCTTCGGCAAAGTGGACGTCCCCGACAAGTCGATGGCGATCGCCGTCGCCGGCAACGCGGTTGATGCCGACATCGATCACGATGGCGCCCGGCTTGATCCAGTCACCGCGCACGAACTCGGGACGGCCGACCGCGGCAATCAGCAGGTCGGCGCGGCGTGCGATCGCCGGGAGATCGCGGCTGCGCGAATGCGCGATCGTCACCGTGCAGTTTTCGGCGAGCAGCAACTGCGCCACGGGTTTGCCGACGATATTGGAGCGGCCGATGACGACCGCGTCCATGCCGCCGAGATCAGCACGCACGGACTTCGCCAACATGACGCAGCCGAGCGGCGTGCAGGGAACGAGTGCAGGTTGCCCCGTCGCTAGCCGCCCTGCGTTGATCGGATGGAAGCCATCGACATCCTTGGCGGGGTCGATCGCTTCGATGATACGACCGGCATCGATTTGCGCCGGAAGTGGTAACTGCACCAGGACGAACGACATCGAGCAGATCGGCTTCGCTGGTCGTCGCTGGCACCTTGATCTCGAACGACGCCATGCCGGCCGCGGTCGTCTGGCGCCCCTTGTTGCGGACGTAGACTTCGCTGGCTGGATCTTCTCCGACCAGCACAACGGCGAGACCGGGCGTCAGGGCGTAGTCGCGTTTGAGGCGAGTTACGGCGGCACCGACATCAGCACAGAGTTGGGCGGCGATGGCCTTGCCGTCGATGATTGCTGCGCCGCTCATGGTGCTTCCTCGTTGTCGTTGCGATCAGGCGTCGGCGACGAGGCGTTGCTCCAGCAATCGCGACGACTTTGACCCGCGCTGTCGAGCCTGACACCAGCGTGACCGTGCTCTTAGGAACGCCAAGCCAGTCGGCCACCGTCGCGGTCACTGCTGTGTTCGCCGCACCCTTGTCCGGGACGGCGCGGACGCGCACTTTCAGCGCCGCGCCCTGCGCCGTTTCCTCGATCCCCTCGACATCGTCACGCGATGACTTCGGCGTCACACGCACCCGGAGCGTCACGCCATGCGCGACGACCGACCAGGGCCGGGCGACGGCCGTCATCGCACGAGGTCAGCTATGCTGGGAATGACGACGCTTTGGACGAAGTAGCAGCCAAGCAGCAGAATAATCGGTGACAGATCGATGCCGCCGAGATCGGGCATCATCCGCCGGATCGGCCTGAGCAGGGGCTCGGTCACGGCGTTAAGTGCGTTCCAGAGGGTGCGCACGAACGGGTTGTAGGCGTTGACGACATTGAAGGCCATCAGCCAACTCAGAACCACGCTGGCGATGATGATCCAGGTGTAGAGGGTGATGAGATAGCTGATGAAGGACAGAATTCGGATCAGGATCACGTGGGCCGCCCCTGTTGGTTCTCGCCGCCCTATCTAGCTGGACGCGCGCGGCGGGACAAGGCGCAGCCGTCGGTTGCGCGCTTCTCGTGCCTCTTATCCCCGATAGTGGGAGTATTGGCCTTTGACGCGGTAGGACTCGAGGTAGCCGGGCACGATCGTGTCGATGGCGTGCGGTCCGGCGATGCCGAGGCCCTGGATTGTGCGCCCTTCCGCGAGGGCTGAGGCACCGACGACGTTGTCCGATTGCAGCATCCGCACCTGGTCGACGGTGAGAGGGCGGAACGCGTTCGGCAGCGGCGCGGTCAGGGCGGCGACGAGCTTCGCGAGCCAGAATGGCAGTGGCAGGTAGCGACGGTTGCGGCCTGTATGGAGTTGGGTTCGGTCGAGGAGAGCGCGAAACGACAGCACCTCGGGTCCGCCGAGCTCGTAGATCGTGCCGGGTATGGCTCGGCCCTCGCAGGCATTGGCGATGGCGGTTGCGACATCGCCGACGTAGATCGGCTGGAACCGGGTGCGCCCACCGCCGATCAGCGGCAGAAACGGCGACATGCGCGCCATCGCCGCGAAGCGGTTGAAGAGATCGTCCTCGGGGCCGAAGACCAGCGATGGCCGCAGGATGACGCCTTCGGGGAAGGCGTCCTGTACCGCGGCTTCACCAGCCGCTTTGGTCCGTCCGTACTGGCCGGCCGACGTGGTGCTGCAACCCAGTGCCGAGACATGGACCAGGCGACGAGCGCCGGCCGCCCGCGCGGCTTGTGCAACCGTCCGGGCACCGGAGGTGTGGACCGTGTCGAAGGTCTGGGCTCCCGTTTTGGCCAGAATGCCGACCAGATTCACGACGCCGTCGGCACCCTCGAGTGCGCGCGCGATCGAGTCGGGATAGCGGACATTTCCCTGTACGGCATGGATCTGGCCGACGCTGCCCATAGGCTGGAGGTGGCCGGCGAGATCGGGCCGGCGGACGACGGCGCGCACCCGGTAGCCGCGCTGCGCCAGTGCCCGGACCGTGTGTCGTCCGACGAAGCCCGAGCCGCCGACGACCGCGATGAGCTGCCCTTCTTCGCGCTTCACCATCCCCGCATCCCCTCTCGCCTTCGACCGATCAAAGTATTGGCGCGAGCAATACATGGCTCGGCCATCGGCCTCAAGGGCGCGACCTGACGCGGTTGTTCGGAGCGTCGCGACCGGGTGGCGGCAACCGTCCCGTCGCCGCCTCCGGCAAAGGGGATTTTTAGATGTTTTCCGAGGAACTTTGGATCATGGTTAAGCCACGGAAAACGGCGCTGATGCTGTTTCCCGAAAGATTGTGCCGGATTGGGCCTGACTGTCTCGCCGCCGGCCAGCCCTTCAGGATGCGCTAACGAAGGTCGTCAGGAACCGTTCAGTCGAAACTATCTCGAATTTACGTCTTTCTCACCGAACCCCGGACATGGTGCGTTTATGCCCGCCCATGGTGCCGCGTGGCAGCATTAGACGGATCGGTGACGGGATAGGAGTTGCGTACGTCATGGCCAGATTTGAAGTGTCGTTCCAGGAACTGCCCGACCTCGCCGCTGCGGCCGGACCCGCGGATGCCCTATTCGAGCTCGGGCTCGCCTATTGCAGCGGGCGCGACGGTGAGATCGATCTCATCGAGGCGCACAAATGGTTCAACCTTGCAGCACTGCGCGGCAATGGCGACGCCAAGCGCTACCGCAGCGAACTCGCAAGCGAGATGTCGCGCGCCGAGATCGGCCAGGCCCAGCGTCGCGCCCGCGAGTGGCTGTCGCGGCACTGACCGTCGCTACGGCGTGCCGTTGCGGCCATACAACCGGTAACCCGGCCGCTCGCTGAGCCGCTCGTAGTAGTGCGCCACCGCCGGCAGCTCAGGCCTTTCGAAATCCAGATTGAGGAACCGGTTCACGATCATGCCGACCGGAATGTCGGCGAGCGTGAAGTTTGCGCCGCACACATACGGCCCGCCGGACCTCGCGAGGTCGGTATCCAGCTTCTGAAGCTGGCGTGTCCAGTGCCAGATACCCCAGTTGATCAGCTCCGTCTTGCCGACGAATTCCGGCGTCTTGGCGTGCAGCCCCAGGAACACGGGCCGCAGACCCGCGAAGCCATCGCTGATACCCCAGTCCATCCATTGGTCGACAGTAGCCCGAGCGCGCAGGTCCTCGGGATAGAGGTCGCGCCGTCCGTGCTTGGTCGCTAGGTAGCGCAGGATGGAGTTGCTTTCCCGCAGGATAAAGCCGTCATCCTCGATGACCGGAACGAGACCGAAATGGCTGACCCGCTGAAACTCCGGCTCGCTGGTCGGACGATAGCCGCGGCCCCAGTCCTCTCGCTCGTAGCGTAGGGATATCTCCTCGCAGAGCCAGAGTACCTTGCGGATATTGATGCCGTCGGCGCGGCCATAGATCTTCAGCA
This sequence comes from Rhizobiales bacterium Ga0077530, assembly GCA_001464855.1. Classification (GTDB taxonomy): domain Bacteria; phylum Pseudomonadota; class Alphaproteobacteria; order Rhizobiales; family Hyphomicrobiaceae. Next base: position 17,181 of record LNEA01000518.1, on the reverse strand, counting down.
TTGGCGTGTTCCAAGGTCTGGCGACGGGCGCGACACCGTCCGGGCTGCGGCAACTATAATTGAACGGGTCTTTTCACCGGCTGCGGGCGTCACCATATCCGCCTGCACAAAGACCGCCAATCCAGGCGCGGCAATCATTTTCGCCGTGTCGGCTTTTTGCGTAGGCGGGGACAGGCTATTGTCGGCGCGGTGCCGGATTTGGATGAAGGTGAGGTTTTCCATGCAGAACCATCGGACATTCGGGCGCGCAATTCCGGCGCTCTTTGCCGCCGTCATGACAAGCGTGGCCGGTGCCGCTCTCGCGCAATCGCCACCGGCCGGCCAAACCGCACCTCAGCCCGGCACTCAAAGCGACACGCGCGACCTGCTCGGCCGCGCCCGCTCGACCAATGAAGGGCAGATGGTCGAGGATCTGATCAAGCGCCTGCAAGGACCAGGACAGGGCGGCGCGCCGGCGCAGGCGGTTCCGCCGCAGACGGTAGGCCCGACGCCGACCTCGCCCGCCGCTCCGGTAACACCCGGCACCGAGGCGCCTTCTCGCGTTGCAACTCCGCCAGCCGGAACGCCACCTGCGCCGCAGCCGGTCGCCAGGCCCACCTCGGTTCCAGGAGTCGCACCGACGCCCGCACCCGCCGCTCAACCGGCGGCTGCTCCTCAACCCGCCACTCCGCCCACCCAACAGGCGCAACCGCGGCGATTGCCGCGTCCCGCCGCGCCGCCGACGGCCGCAGCTCCGGATGCGCCTTCGGCACCGGCTCCGACCGCTGCCGCGCCCGCGACCGGCGCGCCGCTGCAGGCGCCACTGCCGGACAGTATCGCCGCGCCGACGCCGACAGCCACCGAACCGCCGGCGGCTGCCGCTCCCGGCCAGAGGCGTCCACCGTCACGTCGTGCGGCGACCCAGCCTGTCGGAGGTCCGCCGGCATCCGCAGGGCCGGGCGAGCCAGTGCCGCTTCCGATGACCGCAGCCCAGATCGAGCGCATGGATGCGCTGCCGAACATCGATGTCGAAGTGCTGTTCTTCATCGACTCGGCGCAACTCACCAACCGCGCCTTCGCGACCCTCGCCATTCTCGGCCGCGCGCTGGCTGACGAGCGCCTTGGCGGCCAGGTGTTTCTTATCGCTGGCCACACCGATGCCACGGGCCCGCCAGACTACAACCTCGCACTCTCCGAGCGTCGCGCGCAGGCGGTACGCGATTTCCTGATCATGAATTTCGGGATCGCCGAGGATCGCCTGCTCGCGCGCGGCTTCGGTCCGTCGCGGATGAAAGTCCCGCAGCATCCCGGCTCGCGCCTCAATCGCCGCGTGCAGGTTGTGAACTGGACGAGTGAGGCCGATGCAAACGCAGCGCCGCCGCCGCAAGCCGCGCCTTCTCCGCCGCCGCCGCGTCGTCGCTGAGGCTCATGGGACAGCTTCGAGGTGCAAGGGGCTTGATTCAAAGCCCCGCGCACCCGAATAGCGGAAACGTCCATGATCTACGACTACATCATCGTCGGCGGCGGCTCGGCGGGATCTGTGCTGGCCAACCGGCTGTCGGCTAAAAGCTCAAATCAGATCTTGCTGCTTGAAGCGGGTCCCGACACACCGCACGGCGCCGTCCCACCCGAAATTCTCGACAGCTATCCCGGCACTGCCTACTTCGATCCGCGGTTTCACTGGACCAAGTTGCGCGTCCGCACCGAGGTTGTTTCGCACAACAACCCGACTGAAGCGCCGCCACCGTTTCGCAAGTACGAGCAGGCACGCGTGCTCGGCGGCGGCTCGTCGATCAACGGCCAACTCGCCAATCGCGGCGCGCCGACCGACTACGCCGAATGGGAAGCGCGCGGCGCCAAGGGTTGGGGCTGGAACAACGTCCTCCCCTACTTCCGCTACCACGGCAAGGAAGGGCGCATTCCCGTCCGCCGTATTTTCAAGGAGCATTGGACCGAGCACGCCAAGGCCGCCGCCAAGGCCTTCGAAGCGCAAGGCTGGAAGTACGTCGAGGATCAGAACGGCGAGTTCATCGACGGGTACATGCCGCTCACGCATTCCAACGCCGACGAGCAGCGGGTCTCAGCGGCTATCGGCTATCTGGATCCGACAACGCGGCAGCGCAAAAATCTCAGGATCTCCACCAGTACCGTTGTGAGTGAGCTGCTCTTTGACGGCAACCGCTGTATCGGCGTGCGCGCGCAGGTCGAAGGCAAGCAGGAGGAGTTCCGCGCCAACGAGGTCATCCTGTGCAGCGGCGCCATCCACTCGCCGTCGCATCTGATGCGCTCAGGCATCGGGCCGGTGGGCCACCTCAAGGATATGGGTATCACCGTGCGCGCGGCGCTGGCCGGCGTCGGACAACGCCTTACCGATCATCCCGCGATTTCCGTCTCGTCCTACCTGCGCCCCGAAGGCCGCATGAAAAGCTTTACGCGGCGCCATATGACGCTGGGCTTGCGCTATTCGTCCGGCATCGGCGACGTGCCGCCCGGCGACATGTACGTGAGCGTCGTGTCCAAATCGGCGTGGCACGATGTCGGCAAGCGCATCGCGTCGATGTTGATCTGGGTCAATCGCACCTGCTCGGAGCGGGGCGAAGTGAAACTCGTCAGCCGCGACTGGCGCGATGAGCCCCTCGTCGAGTTCAACCTGCTGTCGGATCGCCGCGATCTCGAACGGCTGATGGACGGTTTCAAGCGCATGGGTCAGGCGTACGCGCACCCGGAAATGCAGAAGCTGACATCCAACCCGTTCCCTGCGGCGTATTCGGATCGCGTGCGCGGGCTCGGCGTCGTGTGCACGAAGAACAAGATCATCACCGGTATCGCCGGCCTCCTGTTGGATGGCCCGTCGGCGGTGAGGAACTACCTTTTCGACAACGTCATCGTCGAAGGTTTTAAGTTCGATCAGGTGATGAACGACGACGAGGCACTCGAGGCATTCGTGCGTAAATCGACGATCGGTGTGTGGCACGCCTCGTGCTCGTGCCGCATGGGCGCGGACGGCGATCCCATGGCCGTGACCGATACGCAGGGCCGGGTGCGACGCCTCGATCTTCCCTCTGGTCCCGAGCGCCAACACCAACTTCCCCGTGCTCATGAGCGCGGAGAAGATCGCTGATGTGATGATGGCTTCATAGTATCCGCGGTCGCCGACGGCTTCGTGCCGGAGGCGCGTCTTCGACACGACGCCTCTCGCGCCCGTGGCAATCAATGAGCCATCGGCAACTCCACAATCGCGCGCCAGCGGCCGTCGATGCCGTGGGCGGTGTGGAGGTGGGTGCGGAGCAGCGTGAGTAGCGTGCGCGCGACCGCGACCTGAAGTGCGGCGGGGCTGCGGTCGGAGCCGGCGTCGATCTGCGCGGCACGGTCGCGCGCGTTCTCGTCACCATGGGTGAGGGTCAGCATCAGCTCGACGGTGTCGCGGGCGGGCGTGATCTCGACGTGAATGCTTGCGCCGACGGTGGCGTGGGCGAGCGCGCCGTCGATGATACGCGCAATGGCGTGGCTGAGGGCGCCGACCTCAGAGAGCACGGCGCGGTCGGTAGCGGACTGCCAGCTCAGGTCGATGCCCTTGCTCTTGGCGGCATCGGCGGCGTTGCGCAGCGCGTCGCGCACGGTGTCGGCGAGGTCGACCGGCTGATGAGGTGCGAAGGTCGCGGTGGCTACGGCGCCGGTGAGGGCCATCATGTCTTCGGTGGCACGGAGGAGAAGCTGGCCGCCTTCGCGGATGTGGGCGGCGCACTCGCGGTAGCGGGCGGCGCCGGCGGGGCCGAAGGCTTCGCAGCGGATCGCGTCGGCGTTGCCGATGATGGCGTTGAGGGGTGTGCGCAACTCGTGGCTCATCATGGCGAGAAGGCCTGAGAGGTCGCGCTGATTGCCGTCGGCGGTGGCGGCGTGGGCGCGCGTCGCACGTACCGCCTGAACGCGACCGAGGTTTTCGATGCCGGTGCGCGAGCCGTTTTGGCGGGCGGTGGGGGCGGGGGGCTCTGCAGCGCGGAGCATCAGCATGACCGCGACGCCGGCGGCGCTGAGGCAAAGGCCGGCGCCGCCGATCGGGCCGATGACGTCGCTCATTGCAGCAGTGAAGGCGACCGCAAGGGTCAGGTGCGCCAGCGCCAGGGCTGCATGGAGCGTGCGGTCCATGAGGATGCGGCGAAGGTCGAAACGGGGAAGAAGGGCGGACGTATCGCGAGTAAAGGCCAGAACATCTCTCCGACCTGTCGAAATCGCCCGCAGCATCTTAAGCCCCCGTCATGCGCATGTTGCAGATGAACTCGGGCCCCCAACAACCCGAATCACATGAACATTATCGCCGCAAGATGAGCGAGCTGTCGAGTTTAATGTTTTGGTAATACTTGAAGTACTCTGGAAGTATTAATCGAGGATCTTGCTGACGATCTCATGAACGTCATTTGAGAGGTCCGGCGTAGATGCAATCTGTTGTAGCGCCCGCAACGCCATGCGCCGTCTGCCGATTTCGAGAGTGCGGAAGCTTCGGAACGCGCCGAGCATCCGGGCGGCGACCTGCGGGTTAGTCTTGTCAAGCTCGAGGATTTTGCCCGCGACGAAGTCATAGCCCTTCCCGTCGGGCCGATTGAACTGCAACGGATTGGATCCAGCGAACGTGCCGATGAGGGCATAGACATTATTCGGATTTCGCATTGAGAATTTCGGATGCGCGGTGAGCTGCTTCACGGTGCGCAGCGTCGTCGATAGCGGCGCTGCGGCCTGGAACCCGAACCAACTGTTCAGAACTAGGTGGTCGTTCTTCCAGCGCGCGTAGAAGCGGTCGAAGGCGTCGGCGCGCTCGGGTCCGGTGAGTGTCGAGAGGATGGCGAGCGCGCCGATCTCGTCGGTGGCGTTACGTGCTTCGCGGAAGTGGCGGGCGGCGCGTTCGATGTCGGCGGGCTGGCCGCGCGCGGCGAGCAGGCTCAACGCGGCGATGCGCAACGCCCGTTCGCCGGCGCTGCGCGCGTCGGGTGAAAAGCGGCGCGCGCCACTGCCGCGGTCGTAGATCTCGGTGAGGTGGTTGCCGAGTTGCGTGCCTATCGCTTTTCTGAGCCAGCGCCGCGCGCGATGGATCAATGCGGGATCGACATCGCGGGCCATGACGCGCGCGACATCGGATTCGCTCGGCACCGCGAGAACCTGCGCGAGGTACGTGGGCTCGAGATCGGTCTCGCCAAGCATCGCGGCAAGCGCACCGAGGAAGCCGTCGGGACGGATGGGGCGCTGACCTTTGCGGAGCGCGCGCACCGCACCGATCAGGATGCGCATCGCGTAGTCCTGCGTGGCTTGCCAGCGATTGAACTCATCGCTGTCGTGCGTCATGAGAAATTCGATCTGGCGTTCGGAGTGATTGACCGTGAGGTTCACCGGCGCCGAGAAGCCGCGCAGCAACGACGCGACCGGTCGTGACGGCACGTCGCGGAACGTCCAGCGCTCTTTCCGCTTCGTCATTTCGAGGACGCCGTCGGGCACTTCGCGGCCATTGGTCAGGTGCAGCGGGATGTCCTGACCGTTGGCGCCGATCAGTCCGATCTTGAGCGGCAAGTGCAGCGGCTTCTTCCTCGGGAAGCCAGGCGACGGGCCGAGGATCTGCTCGACGTCCAGCGTCGCAGTCTTGGTGCGGGCGTCATATTTCAGCGAACACACCAGCTCCGGTGTGCCCGGCTGATTGTACCAGTTCATGAATGACTTGAGGTCGCGATCGCTGACGTCGGCAAAGCAGGCGAGGAACTGCTCGACAGTTGCGGCCTCTCCGTCATGGCGATCGAAATAGAGATCCATGCCGCGGCGGAAATCGTCGCGCCCGAGCAGCGTCGCGATCATGCGGACGAGTTCGGCGCCCTTCTCGTAGACCGTTGCCGTGTAGAAGTTGTTGATCTCGATGTAGCTCGCCGGGCGCACCGGATGGGCGAGCGGTCCGGCATCTTCCGGGAACTGGCGCGCCTTGAGCTGGCGGACTTCCTGAATGCGCTGCACGGTCCGCGAGCGCGTGTCGGCGGAAAATTCCTGGTCGCGATAAACGGTCAGGCCTTCCTTCAGGCAGAGCTGGAACCAGTCTCGGCACGTGATGCGGTTACCGGTCCAATTGTGGAAATATTCGTGCGCGATGACGCGCTCGATGTCGGCGTAGTTGCCATCGGTCGCGGTCTCGGGTTTCGCAAGCACGAGGCGGTCGTTGAAGATGTTGAGACCCTTGTTCTCCATCGCGCCCATGTTGAAATCGGAGACGGCGACGATGTTGAAGACGTCGAGATCGTACTCGCGGCCGAAGCGTTCCTCGTCCCACGTCATCGAGCGTTTGAGCGCGTCCATCGCCCAATCGCAGCGGTCCTCTTTTCCCGGTTCGACATAGATGCCGAGATCGACCTTGCGGCCTGACATGGTCTTGAACGTATCTCGGTGGACGGCCAGCGCACCGCCGACGAGCGCGAAGAGATACGCGGGCTTGGGGTGCGGGTCGTGCCAGACGGCAAAGTGGCGGCCACGCGCCAGCCGCCCGTGTTTGACGAGATTGCCGTTGCCGAGCAGAACCGGCACTGTCTCGACATCAGCCTCGATGCGCGTCGTGAACGTCGCCAATACGTCTGGGCGATCGAGGTAATAGGTGATGCGCCTGAAACCTTCCGCCTCGCATTGCGTGCAGTAGATCTGCCTGGAACGATAGAGCCCGCTGAGCGCGGTGTTCGCCTCGGGATTGCAGAACGCCTCGATCGTCAGCGTGAATGGCCGATCGGGAACGCGCGGGAGCGTCAGCTTATCCGAGGTCAGTGTGTAGTTTGCCGGATCGACCGCGACGCCATCGAGGTGCACGGCGCCAAGCTCCAGTATCTCGCCGTCGAGGACGAGTGCCGCGCCCGACTTCTTCAATTGAGGATTGGGTCGCATCTTCAGCGTCGACAGCACGCGCGTTTGCGTCGGATGCAGCGACACGTCGAGTTCCACGGCGTCGATAAGGTAGGCCGGCGGTGTATAGTTCTTGAGCAGAATGGGCTTCGGTGTCGCGGGCTTCATGGTGACGGTCCATCTTTTCGGTTGCGGCCGGCATCGTCGGCGCTGTTGGGGCCATTGTGCGATCTTCGCTGGCCCCGGCCAACCGGTTTTCGTGCAAAGCGCTGGTCGCCGCCACTTTGGGATGACGCATGTTGCGCCTGATCGGCCCCGCTACTACAGCTAAAAAATCCCGACGCCCGGAAGGAACCGCCCGATGACCGATCGTTACGCCCACTACAAAGTCCTGAAATTCTCGCGTCCGCGCCCGCGCGTGCTGGAAGTGATGATGTCCAATCCTGGCAAGCTCAATGCGCTCGACGCGGACGGTCATCGCGAGATTTCAGAGGTGTGGCGGGACATCGACCGCGATCCCGAAACGTCGGTGGCGGTCCTGCGCGGTGAAGGCGGCGCGTTCTCGGCCGGCGGCGATCTCTCGATGATCAAGGAAATGCACGAGAGTTTCGAAGTGCGTACGCGTGTGTGGCGCGAGGCGAGCGATCTCGTCTACAACGTCATCAATTGCTCGAAGCCGATCGTCTCCGCGATCGAGGGGCCATGCGTCGGTGCCGGGCTGGCGGCCGCCATGATCTCCGACATCACTGTCGCCGGCCGCAAGGCGCGCATCATCGATGGCCACACGCGGCTCGGTGTCGCTGCCGGCGACCATGCCGCGATCATCTGGCCGCTGCTCGTCGGCATGGCGAAGGCAAAGTACTATTTGATGCTGTGCGACACGCTGACGGGCGAGGAAGCCGAGCGCATCGGACTCGTCTCCATGGTCGCCGACGACGACAAGGTGATCGAAACGGCGCTGGGCATTGCCGAGCGGCTGGTCGCGGGACCACCGTCGGCGATCCGCTGGACGAAGTGGTCGCTCAACAATTGGCTGCGCCAGGCGGGTCCGACCTTCGACGCCTCTTTGGCCATGGAGTTCATGGGTTTTTCGGGCCCCGAGGTCAAAGAAGGGATGACCGCGCTGATGGAGAAGCGGCGTCCGAAATTCGACCCAAAGGACCCGTTCTGATAAGAATGTGATGCCGCTGCAGTCTTGTAGGCGTGCGGATGTCGCTCCATCTCGACGCTAGCGCGACGCACGTCGCTGCATTCGATGCTTGGGGAGCCGTGCCATGAAACCTAGCCTGCGTGCTCTGATATTCCTGTCGGCGCTTCACTTCGGAGCCGTAAGTGCGCTTGCGGAAACGGCTGTGGTTCAAGAGCCCGCGACGCAAAAGGCTGCCGACGACAAGAAATCGGAGGACGGCAAGAAGAAGGCGGATGACGCGACGACGCCTAAGGATGGCAAGAAAGCAGACGAGACCAAAAAGGCCGCCGACGGCAAGAAGCCGGCGGAGGTTTACAAGTCGAACGAGATCTACCAGTCGTCGGCGAGCTTGCTCGGCAAGAAGCTCGCGATCGGCGGCTACGATGCGGTCGCCTACCACACGCAAAGCAAGCCCGTTCCCGGGACCGATGATTTCACGCATGTGTGGAAGGGAGCAACGTGGCGGTTTTCGTCGAAGGAGAACCTCGAGGCGTTCGTCAAGGAGCCCGAGAAGTTCGCGCCGCAGTATGGCGGTTATTGCGCCTTCGCCGTTGCCCACAAGGGGCTGTCGCCGGGCGACCCGCGTCACTGGCGGATCGTCGACGGCAAGCTCTATTTGAATGTCGATGCCTCGGTTCAGACAAGGTGGAACAAGGACCACGTAGCCTTCATCAAGCGCGGCGATGAGAACTGGCCGCGCGTGTTGAAGTAGAGGCGCGCGACCCGCCCCGTCAGAACTGGTAGCGCCGCAGACCGCCGTCGACCGGGATGACGGTGCCGGTGATGTAGGACGCGCGCGGCGAAACCAGGAACGCGACGAGGTTGGCGATATCCTCGGGCTCGCCGTAACGGCCGACCGGGATCTCGTTGTCCGCCTGCCACTGGCGGTACTCGGGCGTGTAGTTGCGGCGGATCTGCTCGCTCATGATGCGGCCCGGCGGGATCGAGTTGACGGTGATTCCGGCCTTGCCGACCTCGCGTGAGAGGCCCTTTGCCCAGGCGTGCATCGCGGCTTTGGCGGCGAAGGCGCCGTTGACGCCGTCGGGCTCCGACTTGCCGGTGATGTTGACGATGCGGCCCCATTTGCGCGCGATCATCTGATCGAGCAGGCGGTGTGCAAGCTGGCGCTGACGCGTGAAGTTGAGCGTCATCGCCTCGACCCACTGCGCCTCGTCGGCGTCCTTGCCGAAATGACGGCTGCCGCCCGCGTTGTTGACGAGGATGTCGACGGCGCCGAGGCCGGCGAGCGCTTTGGTCGCGATCTGTTCGACGGCGTCTTCGGCCATGAAATCCTGCTGGATCAGTACGGGCGCCGCGCCGCCTGCCGTTGTGATTTCGGCAGCGACTTCCTCTAGCAGATTGAGGCGCCGCGCGACGAGCGCGAGCCGCACGCCCTCAGCGCCAAGCGCTTTGGCGATACCGCGACCGATGCCCATGCTGGCGCCTGTGACCAATGCCGTCTTGCCTGCGAGCCCGAGATCCATCGATCTTCTCCGTCGTTACTTGAGGACGATGAGCGCGTCGGCGGCTGCGCATCCGCCGCCCTGTGCCGAGACGAACACCGGGTTGATATCCATTTCCTTGACGCGATCGCCGAGTGCCGCCGCCATTTTCGACACCGCGACCAGCATGGCCGCCAGTGCCTCTTGGTCGGCGGGCGGGCTGCCGCGATAACCGTCGAACAGCTTGGCACCGCGCAGGTCTGTGATCATGTCCCGCGCGGTTTCGATGTCGAACGGGGCAATGCGATAGGTGATGTCGTGCAGCACCTCGGTGAGGACGCCACCGAGCCCGAGCGCGACGGTCGGTCCGAACCCTTCGTCGTTGATGACGCCGATCAGCGCTTCGACGCCAGACGCCATCTCGCTGACGAGAACGCCGTCGATCGCCGCGTCCGGCTTGTAACGTTTGCCGCTGGCGATGATCTCGGCGGCGGCCGTTGCGAGATCGGTGGATGCAACCTTGAGGCGGACGCCGCCAGCCTCCGTTTTATGCGCGATGTCGCGTGAGACGATCTTGACGGCGAAGGGAGGTTTCAAGCCTGTCGTCAGTTTTGCGAAGTCGCCACCAAGCGGCACCAGAACCTCGCGCGTTACCGGCACACCGAAACGAGTGAGCAGCGCCTTGCTCTCGACTTCGGACAGCGTCATTGCGCCCGACGGAATGTGCAGCCCGGCCGGGATCTCCACGGGTGGTGTCACGCGCGGCAACAAGCGGCGGCGGTCCTCAGCGTATCGAGCGAGGACGGCGGCCGCGTGCGCGAGGCGGATCGGCGACGCCATGTGCGGGATGCCGGCGTCATGAAACATCTGCCAGGCCTCCTCCGATTTGTCGCGTCGGCCGGACCACGAGACGTGCACCGGCTTGTCGGTCTTGGCTGCCGCCTCGACGATCGCCTGCGCGGCAAGCGCCACGGCTTTGCCGCCCGCGGAGGCGAGCAGGATCGAGAGCTGATCGATCGCGGGATCTTCGAGGATGATGTCGAGCGCCTTGGTGAAAAGGTCGGGATCGTTGAACACGCCGGCTGTCGTATCGGCGGGATTGTCGGCGGCGCCGAAACTCGGGATGATCGCCTTGAGCGCGTCGACCGACCGTTGCGAAAAGCTCGGCAGCGTCAATCCATCCTTCACCGCGCGGTCGGCAAAGACGATGCCGGAGCCGCCGGAGATCGAGAGCACGCCGATGTTGCGGCCCTTAGGCAGGCGTCCCTGCAACGCGAGCTTGGCGACGTCGACGATCTCCTCGACATCCTGCACCTCAATGAGGCCGGATTGGCGGAACGCGGCGCGATAGAGGTCGTAGTTTCCAGTCATGTTGGCGGTGTGGGAGGCGGCGGCCTTGGTGCCGCTCTCGGTTTGGGCGCCTTTCCAGATGAACACGGGTTTGCCCGTCGCCAGCGACTTGCGCCCGAGGTCGAGGAGGCTCCGCGCGTTCGGCGTGCCCTCCATGTAGGCGAAGGCCAGTTTGGTGCCAGGGTCGTCCAGGAACTCGCTCATGAGCTCCGGCATGGTGATGTCGGTTTCGTTGCCCGTCGAGACGACATGGCGGAAGCCGAGCCCCTGAGCTTCGGCCATGTTGACGACGGCGTAGCCGAATCCACCCGACTGGAACGCACACGACACCGGGCCTTCGCGCAGTGCCGTTTCCTGACTGACGCTGCCGAACACGCACCACATCCGAGACGGCACGGAAAGTGCGCCCTGGCAGTTGGGGCCGATGACGCGGACGTTGCTCTCGCGCGCGGCTCGGAGCAAATCGTCCTCGAGCTTGCGGCCTTCCGGTCCGCCTTCGCGGAAGCCTGCCGTCAGCACGATGGCAAAGGGAATGCCGGCTTTGCCGCAATCCCGGATCGCGTCGGCGACGCCCCGGGCGGGAACCGCGATCAGCGCGAGGTCGACCGGCTGCCCGATCGCGGCGGCGCTCGGATAGCACTTGAGGTCATGCAACTCGGTGTACTTGGGATTGACGAGGTAGATCGGTTTCTTGAAGCCGGCGCCTTTCAGCGCCACGATCGGCTGGCCGCTGATCCGCGAGAGGTCGGCCGACGCGCCGATGACGGCGATGGCGTTGGGCTCGAAAAGACGGTCGAACGACATCGGCGGCGTTTCCTCGAAATGGTTATATTTGAATTGGCCCGGCGGCATGTGCCGGGCGAATGCCTGTCAGATCATGCTGCTGCTGACGCTCATGCCGCCGCACACGAAGAGCGTCTGTCCCGTGATGTAGCTCGCGTCCGGACCGAGAAGGAACGAGATGACGCCGGCGAGTTCGTCGGGCGTGCCCAGTCGCTTCAGCGGTGTCGCGGCGGCGAATTTCTCGACGTATTCTTTCGTGTTGTTCTGCTCGAACAGCTCCGTGACGACGCCGCCCGGTGCAATCGCGTTGACGTTGATGCCGTCCTTGCCGACTTCCAGCGCCCACGTACGGGTGAGGCCGATGATGCCCGCCTTGGCGATCGCGTATGCCGATCGCTCGGCCTTGCCGAGCGCGGCGCGGCTCGAAATGTTGACGATGCGGCCATAGCGCTGGCGCTGCATCCCGGGCAGACACGCCTGCATCGCTTGCAGCGAGGCCCGCACGTTGACCGCCATCACCAACTCATAGCCTTCGAGCGTGACCTCGCCGGCACGGTCGGGCACCGGCACGCCCGCGTTGTTGACGAGATTGGAGATCGTCCGCCGCTGCGTGATTTCCTTCAGTGCCGCGTCGGTCGCGGCCGCATCGGAAAGATCGACCGGCACGAAGGTGCACGGCGTGCCCGCTGGAGGCGCGGAACGGGAGAGTCCGATGACCTCATGGCCATCGCGCGCGAGGCGGTGGACGGCCGCAAGGCCGATGCCCCGCGAGACGCCGGTAACCAGCGATACAGGCTTGCTCATGACGCGGCTTTGACCTTGCCTTCCGGCGCCGAGAGCGGCAGTCCCAGCATGACGCGGCGCTTGAGCCACGGCGATGGTTTGTAGCGGGGATCACGATAGAATTCGAACAGCCGCTCGAGGATGAAGAGCACGCGCCCTGGGCCGATGCGGTCGCCCCACTCAATGGGACCGTAGGGATAGCCGAGGCCGAGCTTGGCGCCCTTGTCGATGTCTGCAGGTACGCCGATGCCGCGCTGGGCGATGTTGCAGCCGACGTTGATGATGGCCGCGACGGCGCGCTGAGCGACGAAACCGGGGCTGTCGTTGATAACGATCACAGGCTGGCCGTCGTGGCCCATCAAACCGTGTGCCTGATCGCGATAGGTGGGATCGGTGGCTGGCGAAACCATGACCGTACGCGGGCCCTTCAGGCCGAACAGCAGATCCACCGCGACTGTGCGCGCTGCGTCCAATTTCAACTCGTACACGGCCGTCGTGACATCGTAGCCGACCGGGGTGATGATGATCAGCGCGTCCTTGCTCGGCGCGGGACCGACCTCGATCTCGACGCCGGTGCTTTTCAGGTACTCGATGAACGGCGCCTGGAGATCCTGGTTATGTTCGCTCGTGCGGAGCCACACCGACTCAGGCTCGACCTTCTTGCCGTTTTCGTACGTGTACCAGCCCTGTCCGGTCTTCTGGCCGAAGAGGCCGCCGGCGGCACGCAGCGCCATGAGCGGTGTCGGCGCGTAAGCCGGCTCCTGGTAGAACTGCGCGTAAGCGGATTCCATGGCTGCCGAACCGATATCGATGCCGACCATGTCGCCGAGCGTGAATGGCCCCATGCGGAATCCTGGAGCGCCGGTAAGGATGCGGTCGATCTCCGCGAACGACGCGATGCTTTCCGACAGGATGCGCTGAGTTTCCGGCCCGAGCCCGCGACCGATGTGATTGACGAGGAACGCGGGGCTGTCGATGCACAGCACCGGGTCACGCGTCATGCGACGCCCGATCGTCATCAGGGCATCCGTCACCCACGGCTCGGTCTTCAGGCCGGGAATGACTTCGACGAGCTTCATCAGCGGCACAGGGTTGAAGAAGTGCAGACCGCCGATGCGTCCCGGATTCTTCGATTTGGCAGCAATCGCGGTGACGGGCAGCGATGATGTGTTCGTTGCGATGATCGCATCGGCCGCGCAGATCTCGTCGAGACGGGCAAACATCTCCTGCTTGATGTCGAGCCGCTCGAAGATGGCTTCGACGACGCAATGCGCCTTTGCCATGTCGCGCAGGTCGCTCGAGACCGTAATGCGTTCGAGCGTGGCTTCGGCTTCGGCTGCCGGAATGCGCCCCTTTTCAACCTGCGAGCCAAGCAACTTCCGGATGAAATCCTTGGCCGCCTGGGCTGCGCCTGGCTTTTCGTCATAGGCGATCACATTCATGCCACCTTGCGCGGAAACCTGGACAATGCCGCGGCCCATGGTCCCCGTGCCGACGACGCCGATAATCATGTCTTTGCGGTTGGGATCGAATGGCATGGCTTTCCTCCTGGCGGCCATCGTTTTGTGGCCGGCACGTCGTTGATTTGCTTGATCGGACGTCACCCTAAGCGGCGCCTGTCCTCTCGACAATAGCGGAGCGGCGGCGAGTTCTGAGCGCGGCGCAACCGCCCATGCGAAAGACGGCCGCACACAGCCGCCGACTCCCGGCGACTGGTCACGTGGGGCCGGTTTGACTAACATCGTGCTGCAGGATCACTCGGGATGAAGGTGGGTGCCATGAGGCGATCTTTCTGGATCACCGTCGTGCTGGGGTTGGCCAGCAGTGCCATCGCGGCCCCGGCGGATGCGCAGTTCATCATCGATCACGAGACGTCGGGCAAGCGCTTGCGCGGCCTCCATGGCCCGGCGTCGCCCGCGATCCGGCGCAGCTTCGAGTCCGATCGCGAGGCTGCCGCGACCTTCCGCGAAATACTCGCCGCGACCGGTATTCCGGGGGTCGCCGACCGCATCCAGGTGCGGGCCAGCGCCGAGACCGCCAATGCCGAAGCACAGGTCGGCGAAGATGGTCAGCGCTATATCTTCTACAACTCGACTTTCATGCGCGAACTCGGCGCCAAGACTCACCAATTCTGGTCGCAGGTCTTCGTCATTGCTCATGAGGTTGGCCACCATATCGCCGGGCATCTGGATTTCGCCGGCCAGAACCACCGTGTCGAGTTGGAGGCCGACCGCTATGCGGGGTTCATTCTTGGCCGCATGGGTGCGACACATGAGGAAGCGATCGCCGCTGTGGACGGGATAGGCGCCGGTGCGGGCTCGGCAACCCATCCGCCGCGCGACCAGCGGATCCAGATTGTTTCGCTCGGCTGGAACGATGGAGCCGGCGGCGCCCAGTCGCGGCGTCCCACCGAGCGGCCGATCGCGACGCCGCCTCCGCCGCCCGTAGCGGTCGCGCCGCCGGGCCGGCCATCCCGCGTGACATACGCGTTCCGGCCCGGCACGCGCCTCGAAGGCAAGACGATCTCGATCGGGCCCAAGGCCAGCGTCGAGGCCTGTCGCCAGTCGTGCGATGAAACGGCGCGCTGTATCGGTTACCAGTTCGGCGGTCCACCACCACTGTCGCAGTCGTGCCAACTGTTCGACTTCGTGAGCGGGCGCGCGTTTGATCAGAATTGGCGCTCGGGCTTGCATGATGACGTGGCCAAGACGGTTGCCGTGCTGCCTGCGGGGCCACCCCAAGCGACACCGGAGGCGGCGGTCAAGACCGGTCCGCTATCGATTTCGAGGTCGACGCCGTTGTCGGTATTAAGCCAGCCGCCACAGACGGAGCCACCGCCGTCGCAGGCGACGCAGCGACCGCAACCGGCTCTGCCCAAGTCCGTCGATGCAGCATTGAGGTTTGGCTACAAGACCCGCACGCACGCGGCAGTGACCGGCGAAATTATCAAGGAAAGTCCAGCGGATTCGCCGCTTTCATGCCTGCTCGTGTGCATGAACACCAACCTATGTACCGTCGCCGCATTCGCCCCGCCTGCGTCGGGACAGGGAGCATGCAAGGTCTATCGCGACCCCGTGCAGATCAAGTCGGACCAACCGGGCGAGATGATCGCGATCCACAAGCAGTAGGCGTCACTCGACGACGATCGGTTCTGGTGGCGGCGTGCGTCGGATCATGTCTGCGGCCTTGGCTGCGATCATCATCGTTGCGGCATTGAGGTTCGCCGACAGCATGGTTGGCATGATCGAGGCGTCGATGACGCGCAAGCCTTCGAGGCCGTGCACGCGAAGCTGATCGTCGACGACCGCTTGCGGATCGCTTGACGGGCCCATGCGACAGGTGCCGGCGGGGTGGAATGTCGTCGTGCCGCGCTCACGCGCGACAGCGAGCAGTTCATCGTCGCTCTGGACGTTCGGGCCCGGATAGTCCTCGCGATCGAAGTATGGTTCGAGCGGGCGCGTCCGTAGCAGGCGTCGGGCAAGCTTCATCGCGGCGAGAAGAACGCGGCGGTCTGTCTCCTCGGCGAGGTAATTCGGGTTGATCAGAGGCGCCGCGAATGGATCGGCCGAACGGGGGCGCACGGTGCCGCGGCTCAACGGGCGTTGCTGCCAGGAGGCGACGGTCATCCCTGGCTCGCGCTCGAGCTGACCTTGTACCCCTTCCATGTAGCTCGCTGGCGTGAACGTGAGCTGGATGTCGGAGCTTTCAGCCGTCTCGCCGGAGTGCCAGAAGGCGTAGACGAGTGTGGGGCTGAGGGCCAGGATACCCTTGCGCGCAAACGCCCATTTTGCGATTTCGGTTGCGAGCTTCAAGCCGCGCGTGCGCTCGTTGATCGTCTCGATGTTCTTGACGCGCGCATTGAACCGCGGCGCGTAGTGATCTTTCAGATTTTCCCCAACGCCTGCGAGCGCGTGGCGGACCTTGATGCCGAGCGGGCCGAGCACGTCAGGTCGGCCGATCCCCGACTGTTGAAGGATGAGCGGTGAATTGTAGGCGCCGCCGCTCAGGATGACCTCGCGGCCGATCAGTAACGCCTGCTCCGGGCCATTTCGTCCGCCTTTTCGGTAGGTGACGCCGGTTGCGCGCCGTCCCTCGAGCACGATGCCGGTGACATGGACGCCAGTGCGCACGACGAGGTTCGGCCGCTTCATCGCGGGGTGGAGGAACGCGGTCGCGGCGCTGACCCGGCGGCCCCGGTGGATCGTGCGTTGAGCGTAAGAAACGCCTTCTTGAATGCGCCCGTTATAGTCCGGATTGCGCGGGATTCCCGCCTCGACGCAGCCTGCGATGAAGGCTTCGCAGAGCGGGTGGCGCCAGTCGATATCGGTGACCGTCAGGCCACCATTGCGGCCGCGGAAGGTCTCGTCGCCGTCGCCGATACGGCGCTCCAATTGCTTGAAGTAAGGGAGGACATCGGCGTAGCCCCAGCCGCGGTTGCCATATTGCGCCCACGTATTGTAGTCGCCGCGCTGTCCGCGATTGTAGACGTGGCCGTTGATCGAACTGGAGCCGCCGAGCGTCTTGCCGCGCGGGGCGTGAATGCGCCGGCCTCCGGTCCAGTCGCTGGGCTCCATGTCGTAGAGCCAATTCACGCGCTTATCGTAGAAAGTCTTGATGAAACCTGCGGGGATATGGATGTAGGGGTGCCAGTCGGATGGTCCCGCCTCGAGGACGCATACATTGATCGAGGGATCCTCGCTGAGGCGGTTTGCGAGCACCGAGCCGGCTGAGCCAGCACCGACGATAACGTAGTCGAACGTCTCCAAGAGTGTCCTCCACGCGTTGGGATCCCTCAAGTGG
>LNEA01000517.1 GCA_001464855.1 Rhizobiales bacterium Ga0077530 | reverse complement strand
ACCTCGTGGCCGCGTGACACCGCCTCGCGAACCGAGATCGGCGTCATGCCGACGCGATACTCGTGGACCTTGATTTCCTTCGGAACGCCGATCCGCATAACCCTGTACTCCCGCTCGCCACTACCTCACTGCACAAGGTTAGTGCTCGGATTCAGCAAAACGGCACGAAATCTGGGTGCATTTTGGGGGAGCGATGCAATAATTTGCCGATATTGCCATTTTCAGCAGGACATCATCCGAATGACAGTGGATTCAATCGATCGGCGCATTCTCCGCGCCCTGCAGACGGACAGCCGCCAGACCGTCGCCGAAATCGGCGTCGTGGCGGGACTGTCGCCGTCCGCCTGCCACCGGCGGATCCGCAATCTCGAACAGGCGGGCGTCATATCGGGCTACACGGCGCGCCTCGACCGGCGGGCGCTGGGCTACGCGATGGAGTTCTTTGTTCAGGTCGAGCTGCGGTCGCAGAGTGACAAGGCGCTGGAAGCGTTCGAGCGTGCCGTCGAAACCGCGCCGGAGATTCTCGAATGCCACCTGATGGCCGGCAGTACGTCGATGCGGCGGACTTCGAGCGCATCCATCGCGAACGGCTGGCGCGGCTTCCGCATGTCGCGCGGCTGCACAGCCATCTCGCCATCCGCACAGTCAGGCCATGGGCGGGTTATCCACCGCGCGAGACGTGAGCGTCAGGGCGCTCGATCAGTCTTAGAAGTGGATGGGGTTGTTCGGGAGCAAATGGGCGGCCATCGAAGCAGCGCCAAAGATAGAAGCTGCTCCCAAAAAGAAAGCTGCCCCGCACAAATCGTCGGCGAGGCGCCCACTTCGGAAACGGCAATTCCAGTCGTTTAAATCGCAGTCAGCTTTAATGAACTTGCATCAAGAGAAACAGCCCGACACCCATCGCAGGGCCGAGCAACGCCGAGACGATCACCATGATCATGGGCTTGACTAACATGACACAACCCCGCACACCGGCACCTAATGGACGCCGACACAACCTAGCTCTGAGCCCTTCCGCCTAGATAGGGCGCATTACTGCACTAGATATATACAGCAAGATCGCCGCTAATGCACGCATCTTGTTGACACTTCCGTGCTCTGTGGATAATCGTGCGAGAGTCAAGCCTAGAATTAGTGTAAACTGAAACTTTTAAGTGGCTGATTTTGCGTTATTTTATTTAGAGCACAAGTCGCGAATTCGAGTCGCTTGATTCACCCCGCCGCCGCTTGGACACGGACTATTCGTGTCCGTCATATCGCGCCGTGTCGCCCGTCAGTTGCCGGTTCGCGCGGCACCATCCGTCTGCTAGACTTCTGCAAATGAACGCGCAGCCGCCGACCGCTGCGCCATTTGACGATCACGCTCACGCGCTGCGTGGGCGGTCCACGTCACCGCGATCGCGCGCATAAGGAACCGCTTCACCATGATGGCATGGTCGATATCCCTCGGCCGGATCGCCGGGACCGAGGTGCGCATTCACCTCACGTTCTTTCTCTTGCTCATTTGGTTCGGGCTCGTCGCTGGCGCCAAGGACGGCACCGCCGCCGGCTTCGCAGCAGTCGGTTTCATCGTCGCCGTGTTCGCCTGCGTCCTGGCCCACGAATACGGCCACGTCCTCATGGCGCGGCGCTTCGGCATCGGCACGCGCGACATCATTCTGCTGCCGATCGGTGGCGTCGCCAGCATCGAGCGGATGCCCGACAACCCTACCCAGGAGCTGCTGATCGCGCTCGCCGGACCCGCCGTGAACGTCGTCATCGCGTTTGTCCTGATCGTCTTCTTCGGCGCGAGCTTCGGCGGCGGACAGGCAGATCCCGCGACCATTCAGAACGTCGATTTCGTCTCCCGACTGGCGATGATCAACGTCGTGTTGGTCGTCTTCAATCTGCTCCCCGCTTTCCCGATGGACGGTGGGCGGGCGCTCAAGGCGATCCTGTCCTACTGGCTCGACAAGGTGACGGCGACGCGGATCGCCGCCCGCATCGGTCAGGCTGCCGCGTTCGGGTTGGGCTTCCTCGGGCTGTTCGGCAACCCGCTGCTCATCTTCGTGGCGCTGTTCGTTTTCCTCGCCGCCGGCCAGGAGGCCTATGCCGTTGAACTCGGTGACGCGACGGGCCGCGCGACGATGAAAGACGCGACCATTACGTCCTTCGCTCACCTCGACACCAATTCCAGCGTCGCCAACGCCGTCACCCAGCTCCTTGGCACCTCGCAGCGCGAGTTTCCGGTGACCGACGGCGCCGGTCGCCTGCGCGGGGTACTGACACGGGACGGCATGATCAGGGCGCTCGCGAGTACCGGTCCCGACACCCCTGTGCTGGATGTCATGGAGCGCGACGTCCCGGTGATCAGCCATCGGGCGCCGCTATCGGAGGCGGCCGAACTCTTGCACGGCAGCGGCAAGCCGCTCGTCGGGGTGGTCGATGAAAACCAACGTGTCATCGGCATCATCACGCTCGAAAACCTCGCCGAGTTCATGCTTGTCGATCAGGCAAACCAGGGATGGCGGCGCAACACCGGCGCGGCGCGGACAGGCAACGGCAGCAGTTGAATGCGGACCGCCTAACCTACGTGTACACTCCGTCCGGCCTCCAAAAGTCGTCCCGTCATGCCGCCAGCATCCAAACGCATCCATCGCCTGATCGAAACCGAGGACGACGTACGCGCGGGACTGCGGTCGCTGCGGCGCAAGTGCGCGATTCTGCGCCGCGCGCACGACCTATCCGGCGACCCACCACTGCGCCGGAACGCGGGCGGCTTCGAGGGGCTGGCGCGGATCATCGTCGGCCAGCAGCTCTCAGTTGCAAGCGCCGCCGCGATCTGGGGGCGCCTCGAGTTGGCGCTGCGGCCCCTGACCGCCGCCAAGATGCTCACGGCGCCGGACGAGGTCCTTCGCGCCGCCGGCCTTTCGGGCGGCAAGGTTCGCACATTGCGCGCAATCTCGAGTGCCGTCTCATCGGGGCAGCTCGATCTCGACGCTTTGGCGAGCGCGCCTGATCTGGTTGTGCACGAGTCCCTTCGCCAGGTCAGCGGTATCGGACCGTGGACCGCCGACATTTATCTGATGTTCTGTCTCGGCCGCGCCGACGCCTTCGCGGCCGGCGATCTAGCGCTACAAATTGCGGCAGCCATGGCGGCCGAGCAGGGTGAGCGGCTGACCCTTGCCGAACTCGAGGACATGTCCGAGCGCTGGCGGCCGTGGCGCGGCGTCGCGGCACGGGTGTTGTGGCACTACTACAAGGTCGCGAAAGAGCAGCGCTCGGGGGCGCCAGTATAGTGCGCGAGCGCAGAGAGCCGTTGTGGCTGAAGCGGCCAGCATGTAGAGCAGTCCGGTCTTGAAGGCATCTGCGCCTGGAGAGCGCTCATCATGAAGGTACTCATCTGCGGCGCCGGCCAGGTCGGCTTCGGCATTGCCGAGCGGCTCTCCACCGAAGGCAACGACGTCACGCTCGTCGATTTGCGGGCCGACCTCGTCCAGAAGGTCAACGACACGCTCGACGCCCGTGCCTACGTCGGCAACGGCGCCCACCCCGATGTCCTTGAAAAGGCCGGTGCGCGCGACTGCGACATGATCATCGCCGTGACGCTGCACGACGAGATCAACATGATCGCCGCCCAGGTCGCCGGCACGCTGTTCGACGTGCCGACCAAGATCGCGCGCGTACGCTCTCAGACCTACCTCACCAAGGAATGGTCGAAGCTGTTCAGCCGCAGCGGCATGGGCATCGACTACATCATCTCGCCCGAGCGCGAGGTCGGCGAGATGGTGCTGCGGCGGCTGTCGCTGCCGGGCACATTCGATACCGTGAGCTTCGCCGATGGCGCGGTGACGTCGATCGGATTGACTTGCGACAGCGACTGCCCGGTGATCGATACCCCGCTGCGCCAGCTCTCCGAACTGTTTCCGGATCTGCCAGCGGTCGTGGTCGCAGTGCAGCGACAGGGCCGGCTGTTGGTGCCGCACAGCGACGACCAGCTCCTCGAAGGCGACGACGTCTATATCGTCACGCCAACCGATCAGGTCGCGCGGACCCTCAAGATCTTCGGGCAGACGGAAGTTCCGACGCGTCGGATCGTCATCGCGGGCGGCGGCCATATCGGTCTCTATGTCGCCCGCGAGCTCGAGCGCCGCCATTCTGGTATCAAGGTCAAGGTCATCGAATCGAGCCGGGCCCGCGCAGTCGAGATCGCCGACCATCTCGAGCGCACCGTCGTCCTGCACGGCAACGCGCTTTCCGAGGAGTTGCTGCGCGAAGCTGAAATCACCTCCGCCGACACCATCGTCGCGCTGACCAACGACGATCAGGTCAATATCCTGACGTCGGCACTGGCGAAGCAGCTCGGCGCCCAGCGCAGCCTTTGTCTCGTCAACAGCAGCGGCTATTCCAATCTGGTCCGCTCGTTCGCGATCGATTCCGAGATCAATCCCAAGGTCATCACCGTCAGCCGGATCCTTCAGCACGTGCGCCGCGGCCGCATCCGCGCGGTGCACAGCATCGGCAACGGTGCCGGCGAACTGATGGAGGCCGAGGCGCTGGAAACCGCGCCGATCATCGGCAAGGCGCTCAAGGATTTACCGCGGCTCGAAGGCGTCCGCGTCGGCGCGATCTACCGAAACGGCAAAGTCGTGATCCCCGATGGCGACACGCAGTTGCAAGTCAAGGATCGCGCCATCCTCTTCTCGACCGCCGAGAGCGTCCGCGAGGTCGAACAGCTCTTCCGCGTCTCGATCGATTTCTTTTGAGAGCACACCGCCCGGAGATCCGATGACCCGCATCATCTATGTGAACGGACGCTACCTTCCCTATTCGGAGGCCGCCATCCACCCCGAAGACCGCGGTAACCAGTTCGCCGATGCCGTCTACGAGGTCTGCGAAGTTCGCGAGGGACGGCTGACCGACGAGACACGGCACATGACGCGGCTCGAGCGATCACTCGGGGAACTCGGCATCCCCTTGCCGATGAGCCGTGCCGCATGGGGTCGCGTGTTGCGCGAAACCATCCGCCGCAACCGCGTCCGTCACGGGCTCGTCTACCTGCAGGTCTCGCGCGGCGTCGCCCGGCGCGACTTCTATTTTCCGAGCCCCGACACCCTGCCGACCGTGATCTGCCTCGCGCGGCGGCTGTCCGCCTCAAAGAGTGAGGCGCTGGCCGCCAAGGGCATTGCGGTCGTCAGCACGCCGGACGTGCGCTGGGCGCGTTGTGACATCAAGACCGTGATGTTGCTCCCAGCGACAATGGCTAAGCAGCGGGCCAAGGAAAGCGGCGCTAACGACGCCTGGTTCGTGGACGATGAGGGATTCGTGACCGAGGGCGGATCGGCGAATGCCTGGATCATCGATCGCGAGGGCCGCCTCATCACGAGAGCCCTGGACCAATCGATACTGCCCGGCATCACCCGCTCGGTCCTCCTCGATCTCCTGAAGCGGGAGGGGATCACGCTGATCGAGCGGCCGTTCACGATCCCAGAGGCGCAGGCAGCGCGCGAGGCCTTCATCACTTCGGCGACCAGCCTGGTCATGCCCGTCATCTCAATCGACGGCAAACCTGTCGGCAACGGCGCGCCGGGCCTCATCGCTCAGCAATTGCGCGCGCAATTCCATGAGGCCGCCGAACGAGCGCCTGTGTGAGTGGGATGCCGCCCAAGCCAGCCCCGGCCGGCACGCGATCCAGGGTTGCATTGGCGACGGGCGCCTGCGCCACCGCGGTTGGTTGACCGCGAGCGCGGCAAGGCGTTTCATGGCACCCGATCCAACACCCTCCCGAAACAACCCCTCCGAGGATTCCATGCCCGTTATCAATCGTGTCTCGGCGCTCAAGGATGAGATCACCGAGTGGCGCCGCGACATCCATGCGCATCCGGAAATCCTCTATGAGGTGCATCGCACCGCCGCGCTGGTGAAGGACAAGCTGATCGAATTCGGCTGCGACGAAGTGGTGCCCGGCATCGGGCGGACGGGCGTCGTCGGCGTCATCCGCGGCAAGACCAACAAATCCGGTCGCGTGATCGGCATGCGGGCGGACATGGACGCCCTGCCGATGCAGGAACTGACCGGGCTCCCGTATGCCTCGAAGATCCCTGGCGCCATGCACGCCTGCGGCCACGACGGCCACACCGCGATGCTGCTCGGGGCGGCAAAATATCTTGCCGAAACCCGCAATTTCGACGGCACCGCGGTCGTGATCTTCCAGCCCGCCGAAGAGGGCGGCGCCGGCGGCAAGGCGATGGTCGACGACGGCATGATGGACCGCTTCGGCGTCACCGAAGTGTATGGGATGCATACGGCGCCCGGCCTCCCTGTGGGCTACTTCGCGACGCGGCCGGGTCCGCTGCTCGCCGCCTCCGATCGCATCGAGTTCGAGATCGAGGGTGTCGGCACGCACGCGGCGAAGCCCCATCTCGGCATCGATCCCGTCGCCATCGGCTGCCAACTCCATCAAGCATTGCAGACCATCGTCGCGCGCAATGTCGATCCGGTTCAGTCCGCGGTCGTCTCGGTGACCATGTTCCATGCAGGCGACGCGATGAACGTCATTCCCCAGACCGCGAAGCTCCAAGGCACCGTGCGCACGCTCAAGGAAGACGTCCGCACGCTCGTCAAGCGCCGCATTACAGAGATCTGCGACGGGATGGCGAAAGTGCACAACGCAAAGATCAAGCTGACCTACACGGAGGGCTATCCCGTTACGGTCAACCACGAGGCGCAGACGCACTTCGCGGCCAAGGTCGCGCGCGAAATCTCGGGCGACGCCGCCGTCAACGACAACGCGTCACCGGTTCTGGGTGGGGAGGATTTCGCTTACATGCTGGAGGCGCGCCCCGGCGCGTTCGTGTTCATCGGCAACGGCAACACAGCCGGTGTCCATCACCCGGCGTACGATTTCAACGACGACGCCATTCCCGTGGGCGTCTCCTATTGGGCGCGCCTGGTCGAGACGGCGATGCCGGCCTGAGTGATTCGGATCGCGCCCGGGAAGCCGCAAGCGGCCCCGTCGCGCGCTGCACTCCTGAATCCGTTCCGCACAGGAAGCACCACTCCCCTTTGAACTGATCCCGGCGCCACACCGGTTGCAGCCCCAATTGGGTTGCAGCGGGTGTGTCGCCGGCAGAACTGTTGCCCAAATTCAACTTTAAGTTGATTAAATGGAATAAGCGCTCGCTCCCCGTTTGCGCATTGCGTGCAACTGAATTACGACACAACCCATAGTTGCGGTGTGGTTGAGTCCTCCGGTTGAGGTCTCAGGAAGGCGATCCGGTCAGAGGGAATGTTCCCACTCTCCGGATTGCAGCGCAGGAAGCAAGCCCGGCGCTTTTTTGGTCCAGCCGCAGACCGCGTACCCCAGTCAGTA
>LNEA01000516.1 GCA_001464855.1 Rhizobiales bacterium Ga0077530 | reverse complement strand
TACGTGCTCGGGCCGGAGCGCGGGTCGCTGTCACCCGAGATGCTTGCGCGGTGCGACTATACGGTCAAAATACCGACGACGTTTTGCATCAACGTGGCGATGGCGGGAGCGATCGTCATGTATGATCGCGTGAAATCGCTCGGTCGCTTCGCGGTGCGGCCTGTTGGCGAGGGTGGGCCCATCGCCGCGCCAGAGCCGCATGTGCAAGGCGGCCGAGTCGTGCGCAGTACGAAGGTATAGACGGAACGATGCCGCACTTCGCGGCTTAACCGATCCGCAGGTTCAGGGAGAATTGAGGTTTCATGTTGGTTCGAGAATGGACGTTTACCGGCGCGATGCGCGCATTCGTTGCCGCCGCCGCACTGGTGCCGATGTTGACGATGGCGAGCGGCGCCGGCATGGCGCAATCCGTCAAAACGATCGGGACATTCTCGAGTTGGACGACCTTCACGCATGGAGAGGCCGCGAGCCTCCTGTGCTTCGCGACGTCTCAGCCATCGAAGCAGGAGCCGGCCAGCGCGAAGCGCGACCCGGCGTTCGTCTACGTGTCAAGCTCGGCTATGCGCTGCGTAAAGGCAGCGACGTGACGCTCGCGGTCGGATCGTCGAGCTTCAAGCTGTTCGTCAGCGGTGACCGCGCCTACGTCGCCGATGCAACCGAGGAGTTGAAGCTGCTGGAAGCGATGCGCAAGGGCAGCACGATGACCGTGCAAGGGACTTCCGAGCGCGGCACGTCGACGACCGATACCTACTCCCTCGCCGGCATCTCGCAGGCACTGGCGGCTGTGGCGTCGAATTGCAAGTAGCAATTACTTCCCGCGTTCCCGTTCAATAACCGGCAGCAAAGTCGCGCGCAGTGCTGTCGGCGTGATCGGCCCGACGTGCTTGAAGACGATCTGGCCCTTGCGGTCGAGAATGAACGTCTCAGGCATCCCATAGACGCCCCATTCGATCGCGGTGCGGCCGGTCGTATCGGCGCCGATGGCGGCGTACGGATTGCCATAACGGCCGAGAAACCGCCGTGCGTTTGCGCCGAGGTCCTTATAGTTGACGCCGACGACGCGGACGCCCTGTACCTTCGCGAGTTCGATCAGGCGCGGGTGTTCCTCCACGCACGGTCCGCACCATGACGCCCAGAAATTGACGACCGTCACGTTGCCTTGGACCAGCACGTCCTGCGTGAGCAGCGGAACCGCGCGATCGCCGTCTTGCAGGCCCTCGATGGCGCTCAGCGCCAGGGGCGGCGCCGGTTTGCCGATCAGCGCCGATGGCAGCTTCGATGGATCGCCCTTGGTCAGCGCGAACGCGAACATGCCTGCCATAGCGCCGAAGACAAGCAGCGGCGCCAGAACGATGAGGCGTCGCCGGCGCGCGGGGGGCGCGGCCGCAACCGCCAAATCCGATGTCTCATCGGTCATCGGGCCACATCCGCGCCGCGCGAGCGACGGTGCACGCCGCGCGCTTCGAGGTCATCGAGAATGCGCTGCTGACGGCGGCCGTCGAGGATCAGCCAGGCGACGAGGCCGACCATGACAATCGTGACAATGGCGTAAGAGGCGATGATGAAGGCCGCGTGCGGTCCGAGGTCCATCTCGTCATCCCTTCGCTGCGGCCGCCGTGCCGGCATCCGCACGGCTCACATGCGAGAGCGTCAGCGCCCTTGCACGTCGGCGCAGGATCTCGTTGCGCATGGCCATCAAGTGCATCGCGAGGAACGCGAGGCCGAAACCCACCGCCATGACCAATAGCGGCGTGAGGATCGACGAATGGATCGCTGGGCCGCCGATCTTCAACACGCTTGCCGGCTGGTGCAGCGTATTCCACCAGTCGACCGAAAACTTGATGACGGGCAAAAGTACGACGCCGACCAGCGCCAGGATCGCCGTCAGCTTGGCCGCGAGGGTCTCATCGTCCAGTGACGATCGAAGCGCCATCAGTCCTAGATAGAGGAAGAACAGGATCAGCACCGACGTCAGGCGCGCGTCCCAAACCCAATACGCGCCCCACATCGGCCGTCCCCACAGCGCGCCGGTGACCAGCGCCAGGAACGTAAAGGCGGCACCGATCGGTACGGCCGCCTTGGCCGAGACGTCGGCGAGAGGATGACGGAACACCAGGAGGCCGAAGCTCGAGATCGCAACCAGCAGATAGACGCCCATCGCCAGCCATGCCGACGGCACGTGGACGAACATGATCTTGACGGTCTGGCCCTGCTGGTAGTCGGGCGGCGCCGAGAAGAACGCGAGATAAAGCCCGTATGCGAGGACGACGATGGCCGCACCGCTGACCCAGGGCAGGAGGTTGCCGCTCAGCGACATGAACCGGGTCGGATTGGCGAGGGTCTGGGCGGTCGTCTTCATGTGGTTGATCTAGACGCTGTTCCGTTGGCCAGCAAGCGTCTGCGGCAATTGGGGCGTCGGTTGGACCCCGGCGAAAGTGCCGCGATACGGAGTGGACACCCGATCAGCCGGCCACCACCGGCTTCAGCGCTTCGATCAGCAGGCGCACCTGGACTTCCTCGTCGCCGACGGCGAGTTGGGCGGCGAACCAGTCCTGCACCATCTTGCAGACGCGCTCCGGTGTGGCGCGGGCGAGCGAGCGGGCGTCGGAGAAGAGCTGCAGATCTATCGGGCTCCAGCCGCGCTTGGCAAGCTGGATCGCGAGCTTGTCGTAGTCGTCGCGTGTCGGCGGCGGATGCTTCGCCGGGCTGCGGCGGCCCTCGGCGATCGCGGCAAAGATCGCCGCGGATTGCTGCTGGAGGGCCGGCGTATGTTCGGACGACTGGGTCAGCTCGACGATCAAGGGGCTGGTCTCGCCCTGCGAGATGAAGCCGTAGCAGGCATCGATGCTGTGCTTCGACAGCCGCTCAAGATTGTCGAGGAACGAGCTTGCGACCGACTTCAGGTGTTGCGGGCTCGCGGCCAGAGCGTCCGTCACGTGCTTGCGGCGCAGCGCCACGAGGTTTTCAGCAAGTTGCTGCGAGATATCTTTGTCCGGCTTGCCCTCGGACTTCAGGCGCGCGGTCTCGAGTACGCGCTGCTGATACCAGTCGGGGAACTCGGTCTTCAGCAGCCGCCACAGTTCGGTGCGTTGGAACGACTGGTCGACGGCCGCGGGCTTGTCGGAAAAGCCAGCCTGGGCCTGTTTCCGCGCGTCCGGTTTGGCAACAACCACGGGCGTCGCCGACTTCTGTTCGGAGGACGTAAACGAGAGGCGGGCCAGTAGCGAATCCAGATGCCCGGTCGTATGCAGCGCAAATGCGCCGCCGCCAAGCAAGACAATCATCAGCAGCGACGCGACCGCGAGACGCGGAATGCGGCGCCGTGGGGTGTCGTCCCAATCGTCCTCGTGCGTATCGGAAGGCCCGGATTTCTGATTTGAAGTCTCGGGGCCGCTTCTCGAACTGGCAGCCTCGGGTGCGCGAGCGCGGGCGGGGGGCACCGGATCGATGCGCCGACTTGCCGAGTCGCGGGCGCTCGACATTGGCTCGCCGCGTTGCGGTTCGCCCCTCTGCATCCCGTGCGGCATTGCCTGGCGTGGACCGCCGGGCTGGAACTCTTCGCGGGCGCGCCGCGCGCTTTCCTCGCGACGTGCGGCTTCCTGCGCGATGATCTCGCGCGGATCGGTGGCCTTGGCGGATGGCGCCTGAGTGCGATTGGTCGCCGCGCTTCGATCGGCGACCGGATCGCCCTTGGCGTCATTCCCCGGGGCCGAGGCCGAACCGGGGGCAGTACGAGCGGCAATTGCGGCCCCTGCCGAGGTGGGCGCCGGTGTGGGTGGCGTCTCTGCGGCGGTTTTTGGCGGGAAGACGGACGCCGCCGGCTGCCAATCAGCAAGCCCCTGGCGCCATACAAGATCGTTGGGGAGCAGATAGCCCAACTCGATGATCTTGCTCATTTCGGCGGCGCTGATCGGGCCGTGCTGCTGGCCGTCGCGCGCCAGGAACCATTCGTGTGATTGATCGGCTGGCGACATGATAACCGTCGTTCTGAAGTGGCTGATGGCCGGTCATGTTCGGGGTGGTGCCCGTCCAAGGCCCGCGTGATTTGCGCGGCTCGGCGTGCACTTAAATACCACACCTGACGCCCATGCCCAGGACATCGTAGCCAATTGACGCAACATTGCGATGGCTGACTGGCCGCGGCGTTTCCGCGCGAACCCTGACACACCCCAACCCTCGGTTAGAGCAAAACAACGGCAAACAGGTGGCAGAACCGTCAGGTTGCATCCTTGAATTGATCATCCACCGGCACTTTGTAGGCGTTCGCGAGCCGGTTGGTCATGTTGGCGAGGCCAACCACAGCGTACAGCTCGTTGATCTGGGCATCCGTCGCTCCCTTGGCGCGGGCCGCCGCCGTATGTGACGCCATGCAATACTCGCAGTTGTTGGTGATCGAGATCGCGACGTAGACCAGTTCCTTTGTCAGCGGGTCGAGGTGGCCAGGTCCCATGATCGACTTCAGGCTCTCCCAGGTGTGCTTGAGCATCCGCGGCTCGTGCGCGAGGTAGCGCCAGAAATTGTTCACGGTCTTCACGTTGCGTGACGTCTTGATGTCCTCGAAGACGGCGCGCACTTCCGCACTTGCTGTTTTGGGATCGACGGGCTTCATTGGCGGCTCCTGCGTGTTGTGATCGATCGAAGGTGCGCGGGTCGCAGGCCCGGCGTCAACAGCACCAATCGGCCGGGTGTGAAACGTGATGGAGTGCGCCGAATGGTCGAAGCGGAACTGAACCCTGAGGCGGCGGCGCTCGCGGTGCTCGACCGGCACATCGCCGCGCTCAATGCCCGCGATCCCGATGCCATCGCCGCGACGCTGCACTTTCCACACTATCGCCTTGCCGGATCCGGCATGCGGATCTGGGACGGGCCCGAGCGCTATTTCACCGATTTCCGCGAGCGGGCGGGGGGCGACTGGCACCACAGCGCCTGGGATTTCCGCAATCTGATCGCGGCGTCGCCCGACAAGGTGCACCTCGACGTACAATTCACGCGCTACCGCGCCGACGGCTCGGCGATCGGGAGCTATCGGTCGATCTGGGTGGTGACGCAGCTCTACGGCCGCTGGGCCGCGCAATTGCGATCGAGCTTCGCGGGGTAGCTGGCCCACTCATTACCGCACCGCAGGTGCAGCGCCGCCGAACAGGGCCTTCGCGTTGCCATGCGCGATTTTGGCGGCGATCTCCGGCGGAAGTTGCGCCAGCCAGCGCCGATAGCGGGCGATGATGTCGCCGTAGCTGGCCCATCGATCGTTCGTCCAGGTGTCCGAGCCGATCAGGAAGCGATCGGGATAGCGCTCGAACAGCGCGCGCCACTCCGGCGTGAGAGTGCCTCCGTCGTCGCTGATTCCGCCGCGATAAGAAAGCTCTCCCCACAGTGCCGCGTGCTTGTCGAGGAGTGCCGCGACTCGTTCAGGCGCAAGCGAGAACCCGGTGTGCGCCCAGATGATCCGGCTCTTTGGATTGTGCCCGATCAGAATTTCGACGGCTTCCGCGTCGGCGTGGGCGTGCAGGTAGAGATCCTTTTCGACCGTGAAATCGACGACCTTGCGCACCCAATCGGTCGCGGCAGCGCGGCCGGTCAGATGGAACTCGCCGACTCCGCGATAGCCGCCGCGCTTGTACTCCTCAATCACGAGATCATAGATCGATGGATCGTTGAACCAGCTTCCGATATCCGCCCGGATCCGGTAGGGCCGAATAAAGGGGACGACCCAGAGGCCCTCCGCTTTTGCCGCGACGAGTGCGTGAGTGCCGACGTTCGGCCGGCTGGTCGCGAGAATGCCGGTGACGCGATGCTTGCGGAAGAGCGCGAGCACATCCTGTAGCGGCAGGTATGGTTTCGGCTCCCAGTTGTAGTGCAGGTGCGCGTCGAAGATTTCGATCGGCTCCGCCGCCTGAGCGCGCGGTGACAAGGCAAGCAGCGAGAGCGCGCCGAGAACGACGGCGAGAGCCCTGCGGAAAAACTGCGCTCTCATCGGTTTGCCTCGTGGCCGGATGACGGGTTCGTTCGGCGGCGAGCATCGGGCGCGGTTCCGCCGCCGTCAACCCGATGACGTGATCGGCATACGCATCACCGTCCGGGCCCCGGCGTTGATTTGGTTGATCTCCAATCTCGCCGCTCAATCTACTGGCAAGTCACCGAAATCTGCGATTCTCAAATTGACGTTTGTCCGTACCAATGCAATTTTGTGGCCGCCGCGCACCGCCTTGCAGCAATTGCGGGCGCGTTGCGGCGGGCGAGGTCTGGGGAGGCCTTTCGAATGTTGGATCGACCTGCGAATTCGGGTGTGGGCGCGGTGCCGTCGTCGGTTGCCGCGCGGCTTGCGTGCCGCAACGGCGAGACGGCCGGGCATACGGCCGGTCATGCGCCAGGATACGTCCAAGGCAACCTGTGCATCCTGCCGAAGGCCTTCGCCATGGATTTCGCGGCGTTCTGCCAGCGCAATCCCAAGCCCTGCCCAGTGATCGGCATGAGTGCCGTCGGAGATCCGACGCTTCCCGATCTCGGTGACATCGACATTCGCACGGATATTCCGCGCTATCGCGTCTTCCGCAACGGCGAGTGCGTCGACGAACCGACCGACATTCTCCGCTACTGGACCGACGATCTCGTGACCTTCGTACTCGGCTGTTCGTTCTCGTTCGAGCAGCCACTGATCGAGGAAGGCATCCCGCTCTATCACATCGGCCGCGATACCGTTGTCTCCATGTACCGGACCTCGATCGATTGCGTTCCGGCGGGACCGTTCCACGGCAAGATGGTCGTCTCCATGCGCATGATGACGCCGGCCGACGCCATCCGCGCGATCCAGATTACCTCGCGCTTCCCGTCGGTGCATGGCGCGCCCGTCCATATCGGGTTGCCCGAGGCGATCGGCATCGAAGACATCATGAAGCCGGACTATGGCGATCCGCCACCGGTTGTCGAAAAGGGGCTGCTCCCGGTATTCTGGGCTTGCGGGGTCACGCCTCAATCCGTCGTTCTCAACGCGCGCCCGCCGCTCTGCATCACCCATAAACCAGGGTCGATGCTCATCACGGATCGCCTCAACAACCGGCTCGCTGCATTGTGAGGCGCATGAGCCTGTTTTTCTAGTGTTTCAAAGGGAGGAAGTACGAATGAAACTGACACTACCCATCGCTTGCGTTGCGGCAACTATTGCAGCAGCGGCATCGCTTCCGGTGCTGGCCCAGCAGGTCGAAAAGCGTGAGTTCAACGTGGTCGGCACGTGGAATTTTCTGACCAACTGGCAGAAGCTCGAGCAGCCGTTCTGGACCAAGGATCTGCCGGAAGCGACCGGCGGCAATCTCAAGGGCAACATCAAGTCGATCACCGAGGTCAACTTGAAAGGGACGGAAGTCATTCGCCTGCTGAAGCAGGGCGTGTTTGATTTCGCGGCAGCCTTGCCGATCTACGTCGAAGACGGCGGCGCGATCATCGAAGCGTCCGACATCGCCGGCGTGGCGCGCGGCTTCAAAATGGGTCGCGAAATTGCCGACGCCTGGCTGCCCGAGATGCAGAAGGCAATGGCGCGCAACGGCGCGATGATCCTTGGCACGTTCCCATTCCCCGAGCAGGTTTTCTATTGCAAGGGTGACATCAAGAGCATCGCCGATTTGAAGGGCAAGAAGGTTCGCGTCCAGGGCACGTCGCAGTCCGATTTCGTTGCGGCACTCGGCGGCGTTGGTGTGACGATCGCGTTTGGCGAAGTCGTGCCTGCCCTCGAAAAAGGCGTCACCGATTGTGGCATCACCGGCACGATGCCCGGCTACAAGGCGAAGTGGGGCGAGGTCGTGGATACCATGTTCCGCCTGCCTGTCGGCTATACGATCGGCATCTGGGCTGTGAACCTCAACACCTGGAACAAGCTATCGCAGCCGTCCAAGGACGCGATCCAGGCGGAGATGAAGAAGCTCGCCGATAAGTCGTGGCAGGTGATCGAGGCTGAGACGGAGGAGGGTGTCGCCTGCAACACCGGTGGCACGTGCTCGGTCGGTCCGACGGGAAAACTGAAGCTCGTCAACCCGTCAGCCGAAGACTTCAAGGTTCGTGACAAGGCGCTCAACGACGTCGTGCTGGCCCGGTGGGCGAAACGCTGCGGCGACGAATGCGCGGCCAAGTGGACCGAGATCGTCGGCAAGAAGTACGGGCTGACCGCCAAGGCGAACTAGGAACTGCACCGCGAGGGGGAAGGCCCGGGACTCCATCCCGGGCCTTTTATTTACATGATCGATATGATCCGCACGCTTGTGACTGCGACGCCCCTGTGGCAGTTCGCCGTCCTCGCATTGTTTCTGCTCGTGTTGATCGTTTTTCGCGAGGTCGCATGGCGCGCCGTCGCGACGATCGCTCAGCTCGGTATCTGGATTGGCGGGGCCCTTTTGTTTGCCGCCGCTTTGATCGTCACGGCGGAGGTCTTGCTCCGGAAAGGGGCAGGCGCGCTGCTGGGCACGAGCTTCCTGTTCTCCGGCTCCGACGAGATTTCCGGCTATCTCTTCGCCGTCGGGACGAGCCTTTCGTTGGCCTATGTGATGGTGACGAAAGGCCACGTGCGCATCGACGTGCTGTACACCCAGTTCAGCGCCCCCACGCGGGCGATCATGGATGTCATCGCGCTGGTCGTCATGGCGATCTTCGTCACGGCACTACTCGAGCGCGCGATCGACGTGGCATCGACAAGCTATATCGAGCAGATTCGATCGAACACGCAGCTGCGCATACCGCTTGCGTGGTCGCAGATTCCATGGGCGTTCGGCATCGCGCTGTTCTACTTCGCCATCCTCGTTGCGCTGATCCGCTCTGTTGTCGCCATCGCGAAGGGTGATTGGGCGACGGTCAACGGCATTGCCGGTGTGGCGACGACGGAGGAAGAAATCGAAGCGGAACTCAAGGGCCTCGACGTGCGAGCCAAAACACCCGCTCGGGGGGCATAAGTCGATGCTGTCTTTTACTCTTCTCCTTCTACTCGGCCTGCTCGCGATCAGCGTGCCGGTTGCCGCCGTCATGGGCGTCCTTGGCTTGGCGCTAAACGACTTCTTTGCCGTGATGCCGCTCCAGCGCGCGATGGGCGAGATCATCTGGAACGCCTCGAGCGAGTACATCCTCATCGCTATCCCGCTGTTCGTGATGCTGGGCGAGATTCTGCTGCGGGCCGGTATTGCTGAGCGCGTCTATAACGCGGCGGCGCAGTGGCTGTCGTGGCTGCCCGGCGGATTGATGCACGCGAATATCGGAACCTCCGCGATGTTCGCGGCGACGTCCGGTTCCAGCGTCGCGACGGCGGCGACCATCGGAACGGTCGCGATTCCGCAGATCAAGCAACGCGGCTACGATGAACGGCTGTTTCTCGGCAGCATTGCCGCTGGCGGTACACTCGGCATTCTCATCCCGCCGTCGATCAACTTCATTCTCTATGGCCTTCTGACCAATACCTCGGTGCCCAGGCTCTATCTCGCCGGTTTCATTCCCGGTGCGATCCTTGCTGGCCTGTTCATGCTGATCATTCTCCTCGTCTGTCTCGTGGACCGCCGCAAAGGTGGCGAACCCGTCGAGACCTCCTGGGCTCAGCGTATCGCGGTACTGCCCGCGCTGTTGCCACCGCTGTTCATCTTCCTGGTCGTGGTCGGTTCGATCTACATGGGCGTCGCAACGCCGACGGAAGCGGCGTCGCTGGGCGTCGTCGCAGCGCTGATCCTCGCGGCATGGGAGCGCCGGCTGAGCGTGTCGATGCTGCGCGCTGTCGCCGAGGGAACGATGCGCACCACGGCCATGATCATGTTCATCATCATGGCGGCGCAGTTTCTCAATTTCGTTCTGGCCGCGATCGGTCTCACCGAGGGCATGGGCAAGTTCATCGAGGGCTTGGGCCTCGGCAAGTACGGCACCATGGTCCTCATTGTCGCCTTCTACGTCGTGCTCGGCTGCTTCATGGAGACGATCTCCATGATGATCCTGACGACGCCGTTCATTGCGCCGATCGTCTTCGCGCTCGGCTGGGACCCGGTCTGGTGGGGCATCGTGCTCACGGTGTTGATCGAGGTCGCGCTCATCACGCCGCCCGTGGGCTTGAACCTCTATGTCGTTCAAGGCATGCGAGAACGAGGTCCGGTGACGGACGTGATCTGGGGCGCACTGCCGTTCGTGTTCGCCATGTTCGTTCTGGTCGGTTTGCTGATGGCATTCCCGGGGCTCGCGCTGTGGCTGCCAAAGTTGGTGATGGGCTAGCGACGGGTACACATGTGGCAATTCTGGATTGATCGTGGCGGCACATTCACCGACATCGTCGGGCGCCGCCCGGACGGTGAGATCCTCTGCCACAAGGTGCTCTCCGAAAACCCCGAGCGGTATCGCGACGCCGCCGTGCAAGGGATTCGCGATCTGCTCGGGCTGGCGCCGGGTGAAGCGATCCCGCCGGGCCTGATCGATACCGTGCGCATGGGCACGACGGTCGCAACCAATGCGCTGCTCGAGCGCAAGGGCGACCCGACGCTGCTGTTGATCACCAAGGGGTACGCCGACCTCTTGCGCATCGGCTATCAGAACCGCCCGCGCCTTTTCGATCTCCACATCCGGTTGCCCGAGGTGCTCTACAGCCGCGTCGCCGAAGTCGACGAGCGCATCGGCGCGCGCGGCGAGCTTGTTCATCCGCTGGACGAGGCGTCTGCGCGGACGGCGCTCGACGCCGCCTTCGCCGCTGGCATCCGAGCCGTGGCCATCGCGTTCATGCATTCTTACCGCTATCCCGAACACGAGCAGCGCGTCGCCGACATCGCACGCGAGGTCGGGTTCACGCAGGTGTCGCCGAGCCATCTCGCGAGCCCGCTCATCAAACTCGTCTCTCGCGGCGACACGGCGGTAGCGGACGCCTATCTCTCACCAGTGCTCAGGCGCTACGTCGATCAGGTGCGCGACGAGCTAGGTGCCGAGCGCGGCGGCTGCAAGCGGCTCCAGTTCATGCAGTCGAACGGTGGCCTGATCGATGCCGGGCTGTTCCAGGGCAAGGACTCGATTTTGTCCGGCCCAGCCGGCGGCGTCGTCGGGATGGTCAGGACCGGCACGATGGCCGGCTTCGACCGCCTGATTGGCTTCGACATGGGTGGCACGTCCACCGACGTCACACACTTCGACGGACAGTTCGAGCGGTCGTTCGAGACCGAGGTCGCGGGTGTGCGGATGCGCGCGCCGATGATGCGGATCCACACCATCGCTGCGGGTGGAGGCTCGATTCTGAAATTCAAGGACGGCCGCTTCCAGGTCGGCCCGGAAAGCTCCGGCGCCAATCCGGGGCCTGCCTGCTATCGGCGCGGCGGTCCGTTGTCGGTTACCGATTGCAATGTGTTGCTCGGCAAGATCCAACCGCAGCATTTCCCCTCTGTCTTCGGACCCAACGGAGACGAGCCGCTCGACGTTGATGCCGCCCGCTCGGCATTCGCGCGGCTGACGAGTGACATCAACGCGGCGAGCGGCACTGCCTATTCGCCCGAAGAGGTCGCGGAAGGCTTCCTGCGCATCGCCGTCGAGAACATGGCGAACGCCATCAAAAAGATCTCGGTCCAGCGCGGCTACGATGTGACGCGCTACACGCTCAATTGCTTCGGTGGTGCAGGTGGCCAGCATGCCTGCGCGGTGGCCGACGCGCTCGGCATGACGCGCGTGCTTCTGCATCCGTTCGCCGGTGTGCTGTCGGCTTACGGTATGGGGCTCGCCGAAGTCCGCGCATTGCGCGAGCGCCAGGTCGAGCGGCCGCTTAGGGGAGCAGATGCAGTCATCGTCGACGCTTTGGACGAGCTCGAAGCGAGTGCGGTCGAGGAGGTGCTGGGGCAGGGTATCTCGCGCGACCGCGTCACCGTCGAGCGGCGCGCTCATGTCCGCTATGAGGGCGCGCATCAGCCGCTCGCGGTCGAATACGGTGACGAACCCTCGATGCGCCAGAGGTTCGCGGAGTTACACAAGGCGCGGTTCGGTTTCGCCGTCGAGCGTGACGACCTGATCGTCGAGGCGGTGGCGCTGGAAGCGATCGGCGTGAGCGAGGCAATCGTTGAGACGCCGATCGCGCGCACCAACGACGACGAGCCGCATCCCCTCACGACCGCACGGATGCACACGCGCGATGGCTGGATCGATACGCCGCTGTATGACCGGATAAAGCTGCAGCCAGGCGACGTCGTCCAGGGCCCCGCGATCATCATCGAGCCGACTGGCACCAACGTCGTGGACGACGGCTGGTCGGCGGAGATCACGCCGCTTGGCCACCTCGTATTGACGCGGATCGCCGCGCGCGCGCGGCGCGAGCAGCTTGGCACTGTCGCCGATCCGATCATGCTCGAGGTATTCAACAATCTCTTCATGTCGATCGCCGAGCAGATGGGCGCGACGCTCGAGAACACGGCGTATTCCGTGAACATCAAGGAACGGCTCGATTTTTCGTGCGCGCTGTTCGATCCCGTCGGCAATCTCGTCGCCAACGCGCCGCATGTGCCGGTGCATCTGGGTTCCATGAGCGAGGCGGTGCGCACGGTGCTTCGCCTCAACGCCGGAACGCTGAAGCCCGGCGACAGCATCATGCTCAACAACCCGTACAACGGCGGTACGCACCTTCCCGACGTGACGGTCATCACGCCGGTGTTCAGCCGCGACGGATCGCGAATCCTCTTCGTTGTCGGCTCGCGCGGACATCACGCGGATATCGGTGGCAAGACGCCCGGTTCGGCGCCGCCGGACAGCCGTCACATCGACGAGGAAGGCGTCCTCATCGATAACTTCAAGATGGTCGACCAGGGGCAATTGCGTGATGCGGAGACGCGGGCGCTGCTCGCGTCCGGGCGCTATCCCTGCCGCAACATCGACCAAAACATGGCCGATCTGCGCGCCCAGGTAGCGGCCAACGAAACCGGCGCGCGCGAAATCCTGCGCATGGTCGAACAGTTTGGCCAATCGGTCGTCGACGCCTACATGCGCCACGTCCAGGACAACGCGGAAAGCGCGGTGCGCCGTGCCATCGATACGCTCAAGGATGGCGAATTCCACTACCCGATGGATAGCGGTGCGGCGATCCACGTCGCGGTGCGTGTGGATCGCGCGGCGCGTTCGGCAACGATCGATTTCACCGGCACCTCGCCGCAGGACGAGTTTAACTACAACGCGCCCGAGGCCGTGTGCCGTGCCGTGGTGCTCTATGTGTTCCGCACGCTTTCCGAAAGCGGGATCCCGCTCAACGAAGGTTGCCTTAAGCCGCTAACGATCATCGCGCCGGAGGGCTCGATGCTCAATCCGCGCTTTCCGGCGGCGGTGATCGCCGGCAATACCGAGGTCTCGCAAGCCGCGACCAATGCGCTGCTCGGTGCACTCGGTGTGCTCGCCGGCTCGCAGGCGACGATGAACAATTTTGTCTGGGGCAACGAGCGCCTTCAGAACTACGAGACGATCTGTGGCGGCACGGGCGCGGGTGACGGCTTCGACGGTGCGAGCGCGGTGCAGACGCACATGACCAACACCCGTATGACCGATCCTGAAATCCTCGAGTGGCGCTTTCCGGTTCGCCTCGAAGCGTTCGGCATCCGTCGCGGGTCGGGTGGCGCTGGGCGCTGGCGCGGCGGCGACGGCGCGGTGCGTCGGATGCGCTTCTTGGAAGCGATGACGGTGACGACGCTCGGGTCGCACCGTAAGGTGCCACCGTTCGGGCTCGCGGGCGGGCTGCCCGGCGCCTGCGGCGTCGACATCGTCGAGCGCGCCGATTGTACGGTCGAGCGGCTTCAGGGCAATGACCGGCGGGAGATGCAACCTGGCGACCTCTATCACATGGAGACCCCTGCCGGCGGCGGATACGGAGAGCCAGGGTAGCCGTCCCCCGCCGCTTACCTTGCCGGCATGTGGCAGCCACCATGGTGTGCCGAACGCGCGGTGGCCTGATATACTCGATGCACGATGGACATTCGCCAGCTCCAGTACCTGTCGGCACTCGCCCGTGAGCGGCATTTCACGCGCGCGGCGAAAGCGTGCAACGTCTCCCAGCCGACGCTCTCGGGGCGCATCCGCCAACTCGAGCAGGAACTCGGCGTGCCGATCGTCGAGCGCGGACAGCGTTTCCACGGCCTGACACCCGAGGGCGAGAAGGTGCTCAAATGGGCGCACTCGATCCTCGACAATTGGTCGTCGCTGCAGCAGGAGATTTCGACGCTGCGCAGCACCGAGGGCACGCTGATCGGGCGGCTGTCGCTCGGCGTCGTGCCGTCGGCGCTGCCGATGGCGGCGCTGATCACCAAGGCGATACAGGATCGTCACGCCGGCATCGAGTTGACGGTGCTGTCGCAGAGTTCGGTCGATATCCTGCGTAATCTCGAGGATTTCTCGATCGACGTCGGCCTCACCTACCTCGACAACGAACCGATCGAGGGCATGCGCGCCGAATCCATCTATATGGAGCGCTATTGCCTGCTGGTGCGGGCCGATCACGATCTCGCCGGCAAGGCGTCGGTCACCTGGGCGGATGCGGCCAAGCAGCCGCTCTGCTTGCTGACGCCGAACATGCAGAACCGCCGCATCATCGATCGCGCCTTCCGCACCGCCAACAGCAAGCCGACACCGCGCCTTGAAACCAATTCGGTGATCAACCTGTTCTCGAACGTGCACCTGATGGGGCTCGCGAGCGTGGTACCCGAGTACTTCCTCGACATCCTCGGGCCGATGTCGGACATCCGCGCGGTGCCGCTGGTCGCGCCTGAGATCGAGCACAGCGTCGGCCTCGTCGCGGTCGACCGGGATCCTGTGTCGCCGCTGGTCCTCGCCGTGTTCGAGAGTGCGCGGAAGGTCTCGGCGCCCAAAAGGGCCGGCCGAAAACAGTGATCAGCCCGCCCGATCAGTCCATCGGCACAACCGATTGGATCGAATGGGGGTTATGGGCCATGATCCCACTCTGGAATGATTTTAGGTGCGCGGCGCCAGGGTGCCTCCGCGTACTTTCCTTTCAATAAATTTAGTGCGGCATTAATGGCTTAGGTGCCATGCATGCCGCCACAAGAGGTGCCCCGAATGCCTGAGATGACTGCGGAATCAACCGCGCGCGCGATTGCCGACGAGCATGGCAATCGGCCGGATGCGCTGATCGAGATACTGCACGAGGTTCAATCGACCTTGGGCTTTGTGCCCGAAGCGGTCGTCCCCGTGCTGGCCAATGCCCTGAATCTGTCTCGCGCCGAGGTCCACGGCGTCGTGACGTTCTATCACGACTTCCGCCGCAAGCCGGCTGGCCGCCATGTCCTGAAACTGTGCCGGGCCGAGGCCTGCCAATCGATGGGTGGCGAGGCCATCGTGCGCCG